>NZ_JAMJFW010000024.1:0-74340 GCF_023544405.1 Enterobacter cloacae complex sp. OE43NF | reverse complement strand
AGCTATGGCTGATTCTTTCGTTTCTTTTTGTAGTGGGAACGACAGTTTTCTGGTTACTTAAATTATCTCCCGAAACGCTGGGAGTCACGGACGGCTCTGTACAGCAAGGATATTGGCTTTTCACCTGTGGGTTGCTGACTGGCGGTTTTGTGTTATTTATTATTCTATTTTTTATTGTCACTCGCCTGTTCGGTGAGAAAAACTATAAAGCTATTAAGGCTGCTTCAACCGGAAAAGAAGCAATGGCGCAGGCTGAAAAGAAAAAGGATAATACATACTGGAATGAGTATTTATCTCTCAGAACATCCCTCCGCCGTAGATATACCTTCTTCTGGCACCATAAAATCCGTCTCTTGCTAATCGTTGGTGATGAAGCCGCGATTGAGCGACTGGTTCCAGGCCTGCAACAGCAGCAGTGGCTTGAAGGTAACCGCACCGTGCTGATTTACGGCGGCAGCCTGACATCGGAGCCTGACCGCGAAAAATACGCCGCACTGCGCAAGCTTCGACGCGGACGCCCGCTGGACGGGATTATCCGTGTACTGCCGCAGTCGCTTAAGCTGACCCCGCAAATCAGCGACAACGATTTACGCGGGCTGGAAAAAATCAGCGAACTGCTCCGTTATTCCGCCCCGGTCTGGCTGTGGCAGCTGTGCGACAGCAACTGGTCGCAGGATACGCGTCCTGAGCAGGCGGTAGGCGCAAGCTTCCCGCTGCGTGCCAAAGCTGACGATATTACCCGTCAGCTTGAGCGGATGCTGCCTGCATTGCGAACGCAGGGTGTGAGTCAGGTCACTGAGAACAACCACCACGACTTCCTGCTGCGCCTGGGCCAGCATCTCCGGGACGGCGGTATCGTCCGCTGGACTCAGCAACTGGTGCCATGGCTCTATGTTTCTCAGCAGCGCGTTCCGCTGCGGGGGCTGATGTTCAGCCTGCCGGAGAATCAACCTGCCGGTACGTCAGCGGGCACCGCCGACGCTGAACAGTATATCCCGGAATCACAGCGCCATGCCCTGACCCTGCCGGCAACCTGGCAGGGTATCGTTGACGACTGCACCCGCGTGCGTGGCCGCCGTGTCGGTATGGCGTGGGAGCAGACGCTTGCCTGGACGCTGATGGCCATTATCGGTCTCTGGGGGGCGGGAACGCTGCTGTCGTTCGCGGTTAACCGGTCACAGATAGTCTCTGTTGCGCAGCAGGCGCATGCCCTGGTGGAGCACCCTTCCGTATCGGATTACCAGCTGACGGCCCTGCATACCCTGCGCAATGATGCCGGCCGCCTGCAGCACCGTATCCAGGACGGCGCGCCCTGGTATCAGCGCTTCGGCCTCGACCATAATCAGCAACTGCTTGATGCGATGCTGCCCTGGTACGGCGTGGCAAACAACCGCCTGATACGCGACCCGGCAAATGAGGCGCTTAAGCAGAAGCTCAGCGCGCTGGCAAATTCTGCCCCCAACAGTGACCAACGGACACGACTGGCGAAACCGGGCTATGACCAGCTGAAAACCTGGCTGATGATGACTCGTCCGGATAAAGCCGACGGCGCATTCTACGCGCAGACCATGAAAACCGTGCAGCCGACGCGAATGGGTATCTCAGCAGGCCTGTGGCAAAGCCTGTCACCGGATTTGTGGGCTTTCTATATATCCGAACTGCCAGCGCAGCCACAGTGGAAAATCACGCCGGATGCGCAGCTGGTCAGCCAGGGCCGCCAGGTGCTGCTGCAGCAGATAGGACGGCGCAACGCGGAAAGCACGCTGTACGAGAACATGCTCAAATCCGTGCGCCGTAACTTTGCCGATGTGTCTCTGGAGGACATGACCGGCGGTACCGATGCCCGTCGCCTGTTTACCACCGATGAGGTGGTACCGGGAATGTTCACCCGTCAGGCCTGGGAGGGGGGGATTCAGCAGGCTATCGAAAAGGCCGCAAATTCCCGCCGCGATGAAATCGACTGGGTGCTGAGCGACAGCCGAAAAGCCGTCTCCTCAGACCTGTCGCCGGAAGCACTGAAAGCGCGTCTGACACAACGCTACTTCACTGACTTTGCTGGCAGCTGGCTGAGCTTCCTCAACAGCCTGCAACTTAATCCGGCGAACAACATAGCGGATGTCACCGACCAGCTGACGCTGATGAGTGATGTCCGCCAGTCACCGCTGATCGCCTTGATGAATACCCTCGCCTGGCAGGGACAGACCGGACAGCAGCGCGAAGCTCTTTCGGACTCCATCATCAAATCGGCTAAAGATCTCGTAGGTGGAAAAGATAAGCCTGCGATTGATCAGTCTGCGTCAGGACCGCAGGGGCCGCTGGATGACACCTTTGGACCGTTGCTTCAGCTTCTGGGTAAAAACAAGGGCAGCAACGTCATGTCGGCTGATAACTCCCTGAGCCTGCAGACGTACCTGACCCGTATCACCCGCGTGCGTCTGCGCCTGCAACAGGTGGCTAGCGCCTCTGACCCGCAGGCGATGATGCAGACCCTGGCGCAGACCGTATTCCAGGGCAAAAGCGTGGACCTGACCGACACCCAGCAATACGGCAGTCTCATTTCTGCAAGTCTTGGCGAAGAGTGGAGTGGTTTTGGCAGCACGATGTTTGTGCAGCCTCTGACCCAGGCATGGGAAACCGTGCTTCAGCCGTCGGCAGCGAGCCTCAATGACAAGTGGAGTCGCTCTGTAGTGGCGAACTGGCACACCGCATTTGACGGACGTTTCCCGTTTGCCGCGAGTAAAAGTGATGCCTCCCTGCCGATGCTGGCTGAATTTGTGCGTAAGGACAGCGGACGTATTGAACGCTTCCTGACGACAAAGCTCGGTGGTGTTCTGCACAAGGAGGGCAGCCAGTGGGTGCCGGATAAGGTCAACAGCCAGGGGCTGAGTTTTAACCCGGCCTTCCTGCGGGCGATTAATCAGTTGAGTCAGTTGTCGGACATTTTGTTTACCGACGGCAGCCAGGGTATCAGCTTCGAACTGCAGGCGCGTCCGGTACCGCAGGTGGTGGAGACGCAACTGACTGTTGATGGACAAAAGCTGCACTACTTCAACCAGATGACTGACTGGCAGTCCTTCCGCTGGCCGGGAGACACGTACAAGCCGGGAACCATGCTGACCTGGACCACGATCAACGCCGGTGCGCGTCTGTTCGGGGATTACAGCGGGACCTGGGGCTTTATTCGCTGGCTGGACCAGGGCAAGTGTGCGCAGCTTGATCGCAGTCAGTGGATGATGAGTTTCACCGCGCCGGATGGCCGTACCCTGCAGTGGGTGCTGCGTTCACAGTTGGGCAGCGGGCCGCTGGCGTTACTGGCACTGCGCGGCTTTACGCTGCCGGATCAGATATTTAGTGTCGACAGCGCGGCCACGGCGCAGGCGCTGATGGACAGTACGGAAAGCAGTGATATGGACGGAACGGAATAATGGATATTTTGCAGAATCTGGTGGCCGCCTGTCAGGCGGATGAAACCCTGTTGCGACAGCAGGCGCAGACTCGTACGGAACGCTGGCAGCGCTGGCTTGCTCCGGTCAGCGTGACCTGTCCGGCGGGAGAAGACCCGGGATATGACGATGATTTCCAGCGCATTCGCGAGGAGGTCAATAAGCTTTCCGGCATCGATACCGGGCTGATTTGCACGCTTGCCGAAAAACTGATGACCACCACGGCAAAAGATATCCGGGTTGCGACTTATTACTGCTGGGCGCGCCTGCACCAGGATGGCGAAGCCGGCTTCGCCGAAGGACTTGAACTGGTGGCGGGATTATTGCAGCGCTACGGCATCCAGCTTCACCCCCGGCGGGACCGCAGCCGCAAGGCCGCGCTGGAATGGCTCGGCAGTACCCGTGTACTGGACAGTTTGTCACTGTACCCGGAGGTCGTACGCGAGGATGCACAGCGTACCGCCGGGGCGCTACTGCTCATTGCTGACAGCCTGGAGACAGAGTCTGAAGCATCACGGGCGGAGCTGAATGCCCTGTACAGCGCTCTTGAGTCCCGTCTGATGAAAGGCGGGGGCGTGGATGCCGTGGTACCGCAGAACGCAAGCAATCAGACACGTAGTCAGCAGCCATCTCACACGACAGAACAGGACGCGCCAATGCTGAGCCGCATCACCTCGGGTCAGGACTTACTGGCTCAGGCTCGCACCCTGACGGGGTACCTGCGTGAGCAACCCGGTGGCTGGCTTGCGGCGCACCGGCTGATGAAAAGCCTGCGTCATGACACGCTGAGCGCTATTCCGGCACCGGATGCTGAAGGGAAAACGCGCATCGAGCCGCCGCGAGCTGACCAGCGGGCGATGCTCAAGCGACTCTATCTGCAACAGAGCTGGCTGGAAATACTGGAGCAGGCGGACAATACCTTCTCGCGCGGTGCCAATCACCTCTGGCTGGATTTGCAGTGGTATACCCATCAGGCCCTGATGAAGTTGGGGCAGGATGTGCTGGCCGACATCATCACAGCCGACCTGAAAGGGCTGCTGCGCCGTCTTACCGGGCTTGAAACCCTGGCCTTTAACGACGGGACACCGTTCGCCGATGAGGTCACGCTGAACTGGATAAACCAGAGCGTGCTGGACGATATGTCCGGCTGGCGGGATGAACCTGTCAGCGCTATCAGTACGGGTGATAACGATATTCTGGCGCTTGAACCTGAAGCACTGGAGAAAGCAGACAGCGAAGGACTAGATGCCACACTCCACTGGCTGCAGACGCGCCCGGGCACCGACACCACAAAAGACAGATGGTTGCTGCGTCTGCTGATGGCTCGTGTGGCAGAGCAGAAAGGTAAAAATGAACTGGCCCTGCATTTACTGGGTGAGCTCGACAATGCCGCACAGTCCATCACCCTCGCACAGTGGACGCCGACGTTGTTGTTTGAAGTGAAATCGCGCCGCTTCCGACTGCTGCGCATAAAAGCCACACGCAGTGAAGCCGATAAGTCACGGCTTCAGCCGGAGATGGACCAGCTTCTGGCCGGTCTGATTGCACTTGACCCGGCAGGAAGTGCGGTGCTCTGTGGGTAACAACACCTGCATACCTTTAAAACACACATATTCAGGTTTTTATGGACGATTTAACCCTGCGTTATTACGACGCCGAAATGCGCTATCTGCTGGAAGCGGGCGAAGAATTTGCCCGTGCTCACCCTGAACAGGCAGCGATGCTCAATCTTGATAAAGCGGGCGCGCGCGACCCGTACGTGGAACGTCTGTTTGAAGGCTTTGCCTTCCTCATGGGGCGTCTTCGCGAGAAGCTTGATGACGATCTGCCTGAACTGACCGAAGGGCTAGTCAGCCTGCTGTGGCCGCATTACCTGCGCACCATTCCCTCGATGTCGGTGGTGGAGTTCACCCCCGACTGGCGTGAGATGAAAGAACCGATGCGTATTGACAAAGGCTTCGAAGTAAACTCGCGACCGATCGGTGAAAAAGGCACACGTTGTCGCTACACCACAACTCAAGAGATAACCCTACAGCCACTTGCACTGGAGCATGCCCGCCTGTCGACTGATCCGGACGGGCGTTCGGTCATCAGCCTGCGCTTCAGCTGCAGCCATCTGGCTGACTGGAGTTGTGTCGATCTCAGCCAGATCCCGTTCTATTTCAAAGCTGACGCACCACTGGCTTGCGCCATGCATGAAGCCTTTACCATGAACACTGCGCGCCTCTGGCTGCGGATGCCGGGTGACACGGACAGAAGACCGCTGGACGGGTATTTCACCGCACTGGGGTTTGGTGAAGATGACAGACTGTGGCCGAAAGGGGACAGCAGTTTCAGCGGTTACCAGTTGCTGCTGGAGTATTTCACCTTTCGCGAGAAATTCATGTTCACGGGGCTGCGCGGACTGGAGAGCGTGGCCTTTCCGGCTGAACTCCCCTGGTTTGAAATCGATGTGGTGCTGGCAGAACGCTGGGAGCACGATTTCAGCTTTACCGAAAAGCATCTGCGCCTGAACTGCGTGCCGGTGATTAACCTGTTTCCGCTGGAATCTGACCCACTGACGCTTAACTCCTTACAAATCGAATACATGCTGCGCCCGATGCGTGTGCAGGATGGCCATACCGAGATATACACCGTGGATTCGGTGATGTCATCGAGCCAGCATACCTACGTGCCGTTTTCGAGCTTCCGTCACAAAGGCGGAATGATGCGTCATGAAGCACCGGAATATTACTACCACACCCGCGTGCGCCGGGGGCCATCCGGGTTGCATAACACCTGGCTCATCCTCGGCGGTGAAGCGTTTGATAACCATACGGTGCCGGAAGATGAGAGCCTGTCGCTGACGCTCACCGGTACCAACGGCCAGCTGCCACGGCGTGCGCTGCAGAGCACTGTACTTGATACGGTGATGAAAACGACCTCGGCCAATATTGCCGTGCGCAACCTATGTGCGCCAACGCTGCCCTGTTATCCACCGGCGCAGGACCGTTTTCACTGGCGCGTGCTAAGTCACCTTGGCAGCGGGTTTCTGTCGATGATGGATAACGCCGATGTGCTGCGCGGGACCCTGGCGCTGTATGAATGGACCGACAGCGAGATGAACCGCCGCCGCCTGGAAGCCATCCTCGACGTGAAACACAGTGAATCCGCGCGCTTTGAGCAGGGCTATCTGGTTCGTGGCGTGCAGATTGAGGTGACGCTGGACAGCCACGGCTTTGCCGGGCGCGGCGACATCTGCCTGTTTGGCGAGATGCTGAGCCGTTTCTTCGCGCTGTATACCGACATTTATCTGTTTAACCGCCTGATTATCATTCTGCAACCGACAGGAGAGCGCCTGGAATGGGAAGAGAAGCACAATCGCCGCATTCCCGGCTGACCCCGCGGCTGGAAGCCGACCTGCACCGCATGAATTTTTATCGTTTCTGTCAGTTGCTGGAGAAACTGAATCCGGACCGGCCGCTGATGGGCTCAACCAGCCATCCTGGTGATGACCCGGTGCGCTTTGCGCCGCACCCCGGGATGGGCTTTCCGGCGAGCGAACTGAAAGCCGTTGAGTATGACGAAGAGGATGACAACACACCTCCGGTTATTCGAGCGACCTTCATGGGAATGTACGGTGTCGATTCCCCCTTGCCGACGGCGTATCTTGATGACATCACTCAGCGCCGTGAAGGACATGACGCGCTGCAGGGGTTTCTGGATATCTTCAGCCACCGCATCCTGACGCAGTTTTACCGCATCTGGCGTAAGTACTCTTACCCGGCCACCTTTGAGCCCGGCGGGACCGACAGCATTTCGCAGTCGCTGCTGGGCCTGGTGGGGCTGGGTATTCCCGGCACCGCGAACCACATTGCCACACCGGTATCCCGTTTTCTGGCTCTGCTGGGTGTACTTCAGCAACCGGGGAAAACCCAGGAGGGGATACAGGCCCTGGTGAGCCTGCTGGCACCGGATACCACCGTGACGGTCAGCCCGTACTGCCTGCGTCCGGTGGAGGTCAGTCAGCCATTAGGTTTTTACGGTGATGACGATTTTCTACTGGATGGCAACACGCCACTTGGAGATGAAGCGATGGATGCCAGCAGCCAGCTGCTGATCGCACTGTCCACCGATAACGAAGAGGAATCACAGGGATGGAAACCGGACGGTCTACTGTATCAGGACTTTCTGGTGATGCTGCGTGTCTACCTTGGCTGGCGTTTTAAGGCAAAAATCACCCTGACAACCCTGACCCGCCTGCTGGCCGTGCCACCGCTCGGTGAAGGATCTTTCTGGCTCGGCATGAATGGCGTACTGGGGGCGGAGGAGGGAGCGTTTGCAGATGATATCCCGCAAACCTTTACGACGGAACTGGGCTATTACACCGGCCTGCAACCTGCAACACCACAACAAGGAAACCGACGTGTTACGTACAAGTTTGATTAAACCCGCGTGCTGGCTGCCTGCACTGCTGGCGTTCAGCCTCACGGGCTGTGGGATTACGCAGGGTATCACTGATGGCACTAAATCGGCATTTAACGCTGTGTTTTATAAAAAAATTAAGGTACTGCATCTGGATTTCACCGCCCGTGAAGCGTTGAACACCGATTCCCGCGAAAGTAACTCGCTGTCTGAGCCGGTGGTAGTCCGCGTATATCAACTGAAAGACCGCAAGATCTTCGACAAAACGGTCTATCAGCAGCTGCTGAAGGACGGGGAGACCATTCTTAAAGCGGACCTTCTGACCAGCCGTGACGTGGTGGTGAAGCCGGGCGGAGATGTGAGCCTTGATATGCCGATGGAAGAAGAAGCGCATTTTGTCGCGGTGGTCGGGCTGTTCCGCCATCCGGATATGGTTAACAACACCTGGAAACAGGTGCTCAGACGTGAAGATCTCGATCCGGATAAACCGCGCACTCTTGAAGCCGGGAATAACCATCTGACATTACAACCGCGAAAGGATGACTGATGCCACAGGGACATAACACGCCATCGCTGTATGAACTGCTGACTGGTAATTTTTCCGGTGGTCTGAGCCTGCACCAGGTCAGTGAGCAGAACCAGGTGATTTTATCCGTACTTGATAACATGCAGCGCGTGCTCAACTGCCGCGCCGGTACGCTGGCGCACCTGCCGGACTATGGTCTGCCGGATATGACCAAAATTCTGCAGGGGATGCCGGGTACGACCCATGAACTGATGGGGATCTTATCGTCTGTATTGCTTAAGTACGAGCCCCGGCTTAAGAGAATCGATGTGGTGTTGCTTGAGCAGGCTATTCCCGGCGAACTGCGCTACGCCATCGACGCGGAGCTGAAGGGCATCGGTCTGGTCCGTTACGGTACGGAATTTATGCCGGAGGGCAGGGTGTTAATCCGCCACCTGAAACAGCAGCAGTATCTTGATACCCGTGCCGCACTCTGATTTTTATTCAGGCTTAAACCATCATGACGACACAATCCGAACGCCACCTCAAAACCGGCGGCGACCCGCGTACGCTTGCGGATTACGCCGCCCTGCGTGACGAAATGAACAAACTGACCCATCCGGCGCGACCGGACATCAACTGGCCGCAGGCGGAAAAGCTCTGTCTGTCGCTTTTTGAGCACAACGGGGTGGAACTGCAGACCGCGGCCTGGTATACGCTCGTCCGAACGCATCTGGCCGGTCTGTACGGCATGAACGAAGGACTGGCAATACTGGACGCACTCCTGTCCCGCCAGTGGGGCAATATCTGGCCGCAGCCTGTGCATGCGCGTATGGAAATTCTCAGCGCGCTCAGCAGGCGGTTACAACAGACGATGCGCACCCTCACGCTGACCTGTACCGACCTCAGTCAGTTGTACCAGACAGAAGAGCACCTGAACGCACTGGGCGACGTATTGCAGCGTCTTGAACTGAGGCATGCCAGCCAGCTCGATGCTCTGCGTACCCAGGTCCATAACGCGGCGGTACGGCTGGAAAACAGCGAGGACGGGCAGGAGGCGGGCGGTGCTGTTCTCCCGGCCAGCTTTACGACCCCGGCAGAACACGTCAGGAGGGGCTATGTTGCGCAGCCGGAGCCGCTGCCGGACAGGCAGGTGATGACCGCGCCGCCTCCGGTGAAGCCCTGGAAGCCATTTGCCGCCGGAATGGCGACCATGCTGGTGATTGCCAGCTCGGTGGCATGGGGATGGCAGACGATGCATACACCAGACCCGGCTCAAACACAGCTCGATGCCACTCTGGCGCCTTTACCTGACGAATTATCCAAAGCGCAGTTGCAGGCGCTGCGACACGCGTCACCATCACCCGTGGCAGGGCTTAGCAAGACGCAAAATCGGCTCGCACAGCTTAGGGAACTGAAACCTGACTGGGCATGGCGCTACGGCGATAGCCTGGTGCAGCAGGCGCTGATCCTTTGGCCGCAAGAGGCGAAACCGCTGGCGCAACAGTGGCAGCAGCAGGTTAACGTTGCTGCACTTCCGCAGCCATATCTGACTGGCTGGCATCAGGGAATGACCGAATTACAACAACTGGCGAACCGGCTTAACGCACTTGATGAACAGCGGGGTAAATACATGACGGTCAGCGAGCTGAAATCAGCGGTGTTTATCATGTTGCAGGCATTTAACAGTGCCGTGCCTGCAGAGGAACAACTGCGACAGCTGGCAGATCTTCCTGAAAACCAGCCGTGGCCTGCTGCGCAGCAGAGCCAAACAGAACAGCATCTGCAGCAATTGATTGCCCGTTATGCCCTGATGAAACAAAAAACGGCGGAATAGCTACAAAGGGTTCCCTCGTTTAAGAAGGCGAGGGAGCATCCGGGAAGATAAAAATGGCCGGTCAGCGCAGGGGGCGCAGATCCTGGTTTAACCGTGTGAAAATGAACAGAGGCAACAACGTGTCAGCCAGAGAACGTTTCTTTAAAAAAGTGCAACAGAGTAGCAAGAATATAACGTCAGGTAACACCTCAGTTGAGGCTGAAATCGTTGAATTCTGCGAGCGGTTAGAGGGGCTGGCGCAGCAAATCATTGAGTGGTTTGCGGGCACTAGCATTGAAGTCACGTTATCACGTCAGTATCTTCACGATCTGAGCACATTAGGTTATAGCCTGAGTAGCGGGATTTGCCGCTATGAGATAGCGACTATCCTTCTGCAGAATGGTGAGCGTAGTGTCAGTATCGTGCCAGAACAGCTCTTCCGTGCAGGAGAAACGGGTTGCGTAAGAATGCGTGTTGAAGCTCCGGGCTTTCGTGAGGTGTTTTATCTGAGTATGGCGCCGGAAGCAGGCTGGTTTATCCGGCGCGAGTTTCAGAGCATTAAAGAGCGTGCTCTTTTGACGGAAGAACGCTTTTTTGTTGCGGTCGATCGTCTGGCTTGAAGAGCGTATGTAAAGAGCAGGTTGCCTTGCAGGCCTATTCCAACAACTTCGCAAATTTCGCCAGCCACTGCGGATGCGCAGGCCAGGCCGGCGCGGTGACCAGGTTACCGTCAACGTGAGCCTGATCGATACCGATATCGGCGTACTCGCCGCCGCTGAGCCGCACTTCAGGCGCACAGGCCGGGTAGGCGCTACAGGTTCGTCCTTTTAAGATCCCGGCGGCGGCCAGCAACTGTGGGCCATGGCACACGGCCGCAATCGGTTTGTGCGCGGCATCAAATGCCTGCACCAGCTTCAGTACGTCATCATTTAACCGCAGGTATTCAGGCGCTCTGCCGCCAGGGATCAGCAGGGCGTCATAGTCCTGCTCGTTAACGGCAGAAAAATCGGCATTGAGGATAAAACGGTGACCCGGTTTTTCGCTATAGGTCTGAGCACCGTCGAAATCATGGATAGCGGTCATGACATAGTCACCCTTCGCTTTATCCGGGCAGACGGCGTCAACCTGATGGCCAATCATCTGTAAGGCCTGAAATGGGACCATGGTTTCGTAATCTTCGGCGTAATCGCCCACCAGCATCAGGATTTTCTTGCTCATCATTTTCTCACTTTTATGGATAACGACGTTTTAGATATAGCCTGTTGTAGCGCAAATGTCGGAAATAAAAAAGCCCGTCAGAGCACGGGCAAAATAAGCAACAAGTGATTTAGCAATTCGTTACCAACATAATGGAGGATAACGGCGCATATCTTACGCGCCTGTTGAGTTGGCCGATACCTGATAATTTCGGTAGGTGAAACAACGGATTAAACGTGCGTTACAGCGCGTCGAAAGTGGGGTAAATGCTGTTTTCAATATATTCCGCCACTAACCAGATCTCGCCGCTGAAGATAAACCAGAATCCGAAAATAATAAGCATTAAAATAATTATGGTGAGGATTATTTCTGTTCTTCCCATTGCAGACGATACCCACCCATAGTCTTTTTCATCAAGATGGGCATTGTAGCGGGGCTTTATCCGATACACCAGTTTCATGCCGCCAGGACTTTATTACGGCCATCATTCTTGGCGCGATAAAGCGCGTCATCTACCCGTTTAAAGAGATCGTCGATACTCTCATCCTGGTTGTGCCGCGCCACGCCAATGCTGACCGTAAATCGCGGCAGGCCGGGGATCGAGATGCGGGCAACCGCTGCCCGGATCGTTTCGGCGATTTGTAATGCAGTATCGAGAGAGGTGCGTGGCAGCAGAATGACAAACTCCTCGCCTCCCCAGCGGAACACGAAATCCTCTTTCCGGCTACAGGCCTCCAGGGTACGTGAAAGTGCGATGAGCACTTCATCCCCCTTCAGATGACCAAAAACGTCGTTGATATTCTTAAAGTGATCGGTATCCACCAGCAGTAAACTGAATTGCTGCTGTAGAGGCAGGTGCGTGAGATTCATTTGCTCAGCGATAATATAGAACTGTCGCATATAGAACTGTCGCCGGTTGAGCAGGCCCGTCATGGCATCCTGTAACGCGGCATGTTCCAGCTCAAGCTCCAGCCTTTTTTGCTCGGTGATGTCATGGATAATGCACAACATCAGTTTATCCCCGTAGATCTCAATTGGTCCGGCATAGGTCTGAACATGGCGGGTTGATCCATCGGCAAGGCGGTGCACAAAGTTGAGTGGCTTATGCCCACCCGGCAGAGCGGCGATTTCGCTCATCACTGGGATCACATCGCGCCCCAGAGTGTTGATCTCCCAGGTATGCTTGCTGCACATCTCCTCGTGCGAGTAGCCATAAAAGTTAAGCGCGGCGAGATTGGCATCAACAATTTGGCCGTCGCGAGCAGGGTCGATCAGTAACATCGGGGCGCTGTTTGTCAGAAAAAAGCGAGCATAGAATCCTTGCTTTTTTCGCTGGTAAGTAGCGGAGCGGCTCGCTTTACGCCCGGTCGGTGCCGGATGTGAAATCCCTTCAAAAACGATAATGTCGCCGTACGGCGCATGGTGGGTCAGCGAAAGACGACAGCTCAACGCGATTTCATGCCCGTCGCGCCAGACTGTCCAGATCTCGACAATCTCCTGGTCCGTTTTCAACTCAGGGATATACATCGACAGCACGTCTTGCGCATTGGCTGAGAAAGCGCCTTTTCGCAGATCATCCACCGTTTTATCCCCCATCACCTGAACCGCGGCCGTATTCGCAAAAATAATATGGCCAGAAACGGGGGAGATCAGCCACACGGGAGTTTTAATGACATTCAGCGCATCAAAATAATTTTGCGACATAAGGAATTCCTGTACATCGGCACAATATGCCTGACGATCACGACGGAATCGACTCGCGTGGACTCCTCTGAACCATACTCCAGTTAACCCTGTGTAGCATGATTTTTTTGTGAAACAAAAGCGGATTCCGAATGAATTTTACCAATTGGTATAATCTGTTTCTGTGAATTAATCTGCAGCAGTAGCCACGGGATCTGTTCGGCAGGCAAAGGTCTGGCGAACAGAAAACCCTGCAAATAATCACACCCGAGCTCTGTTAACACCGCTCGTTGCTCTTCTGTTTCGATCCCTTCGGCAACAACATACATCTCCATGGTCCGGGCAATATTAATAATGGTCTCCACCAGCTTGCGGCTTTTCTCATTTTCCAGCATTGACGTCACAAAGCTTTTGTCGATTTTGAGCTCTTTTGCCGGAAGCACGCTGAGCATAAGCAGATTAGAATAACCGGTGCCAAAATCATCAATAGAGACGGTGATCCCGGCCTGGTTGAATGCACTCAGTAATTCGATACTGCGGTCGAGATTTTTAAGGGCAGTGCTCTCCGTGACCTCAAGGATGAGCCGGGAAGGAGAAAGATTATATTTCTGCAACAGAGACGATACGGTTTGAAAGATATCCGGCTGTTCAAACTGAACAGGGGATAAGTTAAAAGACAACGTCCAGTGGGCAAAACCTTGTTCAGTCCAGAAATGCAGCTGACGGCATGCGGCCTCAATCGCCCAGTTACCCACGGGAATAATTAAACCCGTCTGTTCAAGCGAAGGTAAAAACAGATTCGGCAGCAGCACGCCTTGTTCGGGATGTCGCCAGCGAAGAAGCGCTTCAAAGCCGTGGATAGTTCTCTCTTCAGCGTGCCAGGTGGGTTGATACCACAGCTCAAACTGATCGCGCTCAAGCGCCTGCGTGAGTTCCTGCAAAAAACCGGGGTTAGCCGGGATCGCCGTCGACATCTCTGTCCGGTAGACCGCCCAGTCGTTTTGGCCTTGCTTTTTAACGTACTGCATTGCCGCATCTGCTTTTAGCTTTAACTCATGCAGCGTTTCGCCATCCTGCGGATAACGACTGACGCCTGCGCTGAGCGTTGTACACAGCGTATGCCCGCATACGGAAAGCGGGCGGCGCACATCGTCGAGTAGCGTTGAGAGGAGGGACTGGAGTTTGTCGTCATCACATTCTGGAACCAGCAGAATAAAAGCATCGCCCCCCAATCTTGCCAGGGTCATCTCACGGGTAAGCCTCGCCGTGATGCGCTGCGCAATGGTGATTAACAACTCATCCCCGACGTTATGTCCCCAGGTGTCATTAACCTGTTTAAAGTGATCAACGTCGAGGAAGATCACGGCAAATTGTTTATTGCTAAGCAACGCGCTGCGCAGGCAATCCTGCATGCGCAGGTCCATCTGGTGGCGATTAGCAAGGCCGGTAAGGGCATCAAACCGTGCCTGTAGTTCAAGCTGTCGATTGAGCGCCTGAAGGTTGTCCGTGAGCCGGTTGGTACGCCAGTGGGAATCAATGAGTGAGATAATCAACATCATGCCGAGCAGGCACAGCGTGGTGACCGACACCCCTATCGATAATCCCAGTTCGCTGATACCGCCGGGTAGGGTATGAGCCATATCACTGAACTGAGCGGCCCGCATGCCAGTGTAGTGCATGGCACAGATGGCAGCGCCCAGAACTAAAGCGGCGAGAATGCGATTGATAAAGATCCCTTTTCGCTGATGCCGCAGGTGAAAGGCCAACCAGAGCGCGGCACCGGAGGCCATTACGGCAATCAATACGGATAAACCGATGATGGGGTGATCCCAGATGATGGGGCTGTCCAGCATCAGTGCGGCCATACCGATATAGTGCATTGACACCACGCCTGCGCTCAGAATTAAGGTAGAGAGAAGCAGTCTGAAGGGCGAAAGGCGAGCGCCCGTCACGGCAATATTCATTGCCAGCATAGACGCCACCACCGCGACGCCCATTGAGGCGAGGGTTAACCAGAGGTTGTAGCTCATGATCATGGGCATTTTCATCGCTAACATACCAATGAAATGCATCGACCAGATCCCGACGCCCAGCGTAAGCCCTCCGGCAAAACGCCAGAACAGAGCGGCCTTTCCGCTGGAAAGCGGGATTTTCCCGGCATTCTCCAGGGACACAAACGAGGCGATAAAGGCCACAAGATAAGAGATGGCTATTAACACTGGGTCCCACGATACATTGAGCATTATGCAATCCCACGCCAAAGGGGTTACTGATTTCGCCAACCGGGACAGATCTTTATCTGGTGCGTGCAGGCGAGTTCAAACAATATTAGTTATAGGGTACGTAAAACGGCCCGCACTATTAAAACGCAAAACTGTAAGCAATATAAAATATATTCTCAGTTCTAACTTGTTAAGCACAGCTAAACAAGGGCAGTTAATTGCAACAAAGTCTCTAAAATAGGGTGGTGATTAACCCATTTAGCCGCAGGTGATGGTATCGCTTAAGTTCGTGTCAGACCAGTATCACAGTATCCATGGCACAATATTTCCCACAATACGCTTTTTTTATCTCACTTAAGTTAAATTGCAGGTTGCAAACTGCGAAACGACAAAGCACCGCTATTCGTGAGGACAAACGCCAGTACGAATGCTATAAACCTTAATGCCGACCAAAATATTAAGTTGTGGGAATAATCATGCTAAAAAATATTAGTGTCAGAACCTTCATTGTCTATTTCCTTTTGTCTCTTTTTTTGCTAAACGCAGCTGTCGTCTTTCTATTTACCGGCGCATCGTCACTCTTAATAACGCTCAATGTAATAAATGTGATTGCTCTTTTTTTACTCTGGATTTACATGACCCAATATCTTGTGACACCGATCAATACTGTGAAAAAAAGTATTGAAGAAGTCACGGCAGGGAATCTTGGCGTGACAATCCCCGAGTTTGGCAACAACTGCGCAGGGCGTTTAATTCCCGGGATTAACAGCCTTTCGGGCAATATTGCAACACTGGTCCGGGAAATCAGGGCGTCGTCACAAACCGCCATGACCTTATCGGATCAACTCTCCGCACGCAGCGCGCAGCTATCGGTGAAAACGGAGCAGCAATCGGCTTCGCTGGTGCAAACCGCAGCCAGCATGGAGCAGATGGCTGCGAGCACCAAAAACAATGCTGATAACACCCGACTCGCCAGTGAACAGGCCAATCAGGCAACGCTTCAGGCACGTAAGGGGGGCGAGCTGATGGGGCAGGTTGCTCACAATATGCAATCGATCACCGAATGCGCACAGCAAATGACGGAAATCATCTCAATGATCGACGGCATTGCCTTCCAGACCAATATCCTTGCGCTTAACGCGGCCGTTGAGGCGGCAAGGGCGGGAGACCACGGAAAAGGCTTCTCTGTGGTCGCGGAGGAGGTGCGAAATCTGGCACACCGCAGCGCGGAAGCGGCGAAGAACATCAAAACGCTGATTGAAGTCACCAGCAATAACGTTACACAGGGCGTGACGGTAGTGTCAGAAGCGGAAAAAAACATGCATGAGATTGTGGCTGGCTCCGGCAATGTCAGCCGTCTGATGGATGAAATTTCCAGTTCCACATCCGAGCAGGAGAAGGGAATTTCACAGATTACGCTGGCATTATCAGAGCTGGAAAGGGTCACGCAAAGCAATGTGGCGATGGCGGAGGAACTTAACGGATCCTCCGACGTGCTGCGCAATCAGGTTATCGAACTGCAGTCACGGACACGCAATTTCCGGCTCGACGGGGGATACGCGGCTGATAGTTCGTTATCTACACCGGTTGTTCCGCTGGCGTTCCCGCAGCGACAAGGACATTCCGCCTGAAGGGACACCGCCGTTACCCGTACAATTCCCGAGCGATTTCAGCGCCATGCGGAACATAGTGGTTGCGTAACCTCTGCCGAAAGCTAGACTGACAACGAAAAGCTAAAAGCGGAGGCGTTGTGGAGAGCATAAAAGGGTCTGAACTGAACGTTCCTGACGCAGTGTTTGCGTGGGTGTTTGACGGTAAAGGCGGTGCCCGGCCGCTGGAAGACAACGACGTGATCGATCACGCGCATCCCTGCTGGTTACACCTGAACTATACCCATCCGGATAGCGCTGAATGGCTGGCATCCACCCCTTTACTGCCAAACAACGTACGTGATGCGCTGGCAGGGGAAAGCCTGCGGCCACGCGTGAGCCGGATGGGTGACGGTACGTTGATCACGCTTCGCTGTATTAACGGCAGCACGGATGAACGTCCCGATCAGCTGGTGGCGATGCGCGTCTATATGGATGATGGGCTTATTGTTTCCACTCGCCAGCGTAAAGTGCTGGCGCTGGATGACGTGGTAAACGATCTGAAAGAGGGCACCGGGCCGACCGACTGCGGCAGCTGGCTGGTGGATGTCTGCGATGCGCTTACCGATCACGCGAGCGAGTTTATCGAAGAGTTGCACGATAAAATTATCGATCTGGAAGATAACCTGCTCGATCAGCAGATACCGCCACGCGGTTTCCTGGCGTTACTGCGCAAGCAACTGATTGTGATGCGTCGCTACATGACGCCACAACGTGATGTATATGCCCGTCTGGCCAGCGAGCGTCTCAGCTGGATGAATGATGACCAGCGCCGTAGAATGCAGGACATTGCTGACAGGCTGGGGCGCGGGCTGGATGAAATTGATTCCTGTATTGCCAGAACCGCAGTAATGGCCGATGAGATAGCACAGGTGATGCAGGAGTCGCTGGCCAGAAGAACCTACACGATGTCGCTGATGGCAATGGTCTTTTTACCCAGTACCTTTCTGACCGGTCTGTTTGGCGTAAACCTGGGCGGCATTCCCGGGGGTGCTTATCGCTACGGCTTTACCGCGTTTTGCGTCATGTTAGCTGCTTTGATTGGCGGTGTTGCATGGTGGTTGCATCGTAGTAAATGGTTGTAAATTTACGCTTTTTCCGCCTTTTGCGCGGATCAAAACGCTCTTTTAATTGAGCAAAGTCAATAAACAGAAACCGTGTAAGGTGCATTATTACTCCCGCAGGTGAATGCAACGTCAAGCGATGGGCGTTGCGCTCCATATTGTCTTACTTCCTTTTTTGAATTACTGCATAGCACAATTGATTCGTACGACGCCGACTTTAATAGTCGGCTTTTTTTTTGCCTCCCGTTTCTCAGGGTCTACCCTAAAAGGGTCAATCCAAAAAACTGGAGGGAAAGATGAACCATCTACTCGCGCTGCAACGGCTGCATTCACGGCAGTCCGATCCGGTCCCGACCGACCCAACGCCCATGCCCGATCCCATTCCTCGTCCGCAGCCTATGCCCGACCCGCCCCCCGATGAAGAACCGATTAAATTGTCGCATCGAACCCCGAGATCTGCGAGGATACGCGCCATCTGACCGCAAAGATGACCACGAGAGACTATTGTGACCGCTTTTTCTACCCTGAATGTTCTGCCTGCCGCCCAACTCGATAACCTCAACGAGTTGGGATACCTCACGATGACGCCTGTTCAGGCGGCCGCATTACCCGCCATTCTTGAGGGGCGCGATGTTCGCGTACAGGCAAAAACCGGCAGTGGGAAAACGGCAGCGTTCGGTCTTGGACTGTTACAGCATACTGATGCCACTCTGTTCCAGACCCAGTCTCTGGTTCTGTGCCCGACCCGCGAACTGGCTGACCAGGTCGCGGGTGAGTTGCGTCGTCTGGCGCGTTTCCTGCCCAACACCAAGATCTTAACCCTCTGCGGCGGACAGCCGTTCGGGGCGCAGCGTGATTCTCTCCAGCATGCGCCTCATATTATTGTCGCGACACCTGGCCGTCTGCTGGATCATCTGCAAAAAAGCACCGTTTCACTGGATGCCCTGCAAACGCTGGTGATGGATGAAGCGGACCGTATGCTGGACATGGGCTTCAGCGACGCGATCGACGAGGTGATCCGCTTCGCGCCGGAAGATCGTCAGACATTGTTATTCTCTGCGACCTGGCCTGACGCCATCGCTGCAATCAGCGGTCGTGTACAAAAAAATCCGCTGACGATTGAAATCGACAGCGTGGATGCGCTGCCTGCCATCGAGCAGCAGTTCTTTGAAACCTCGCAGCAGGGCAAAATCCCGCTTCTGCAGAAATTGCTGAGCCAGCACCAGCCCGCCTCCTGCGTGGTGTTTTGTAATACCAAAAAAGATTGCCAGGCGGTGTGTGATGCCCTGAATGCCGCCGGGCAAAGCGCGCTGTCATTGCATGGCGATCTGGAACAGCGCGATCGTGACCAGACGCTGGTTCGCTTCGCGAACGGCAGCGCCCGTGTGCTGGTTGCAACCGATGTCGCCGCACGCGGGCTGGACATTAAATCGCTGGAGCTGGTTGTTAACTACGAGCTGGCCTGGGATCCAGAAGTACACGTTCACCGCATTGGGCGTACCGCACGTGCCGGAAACAGCGGGCTGGCCATTAGCTTCTGCGCGCCGGAAGAGGCGCAGCGTGCCAATACCTTGTCTGAAATGCTGCAGATAAAGCTTAACTGGGTGAACACTCCGGGGAACGTTCGCGTTGTGCCACTCGAAGCCGAAATGGCGACGCTGTGCATTGATGGCGGCAAAAAAGTCAAGATGCGTCCAGGCGACGTATTAGGCGCGCTGACAGGTGACATGGGACTGGATGGCGCCGATATCGGCAAGATTACCGTTCATCCGGCACACGTATATGTGGCAATCCGCCAGGCGGTTGCGCATAAGGCATGGAAGCAGCTGCAAAACGGGAAAATTAAAGGCAAAACCTGCCGGGTCAGATTGCTGAAATAAGCGGCAGAAAAAACGCGTCTCAGACGGACTCTGAGACGCGACAGGATTATTTCACTTCAAGTACGTTCAGGCGCAGCTCGTCAAACTGATTATCATCCTCTTCCGGCTGCCAGCCTGCAGGCTGCATGGGGATCTCTTCCCGATCAAACGCCAGATCGCCGCCATTCACCACTTCTGAATCATGGTTGATGCCTTTGAAGTCGAACAGCTCAACATCCGCAAGGTGAGAAGGCACCACGTTCTGCATTGCGCTGAACATGGTTTCGATGCGCCCTGGATAACGTTTATCCCAGTCACGCAGCATGTCACCAATGACCTGGCGCTGCAGGTTCGGCTGAGAGCCACACAGGTTGCATGGAATAATCGGGAAAGCTTTCGCCTGGGAGAAGCGTTCAATGTCCTTCTCGCGGCAATAGGCGAGAGGGCGGATGACAATGTGTTTGCCGTCATCGCTCATCAGCTTAGGCGGCATGCCTTTCATCTTCCCGCCGTAGAACATGTTCAGGAACAGCGTTTGCAGGATATCGTCGCGGTGATGACCCAGCGCAATTTTGGTTGCGCCCAGCTCCGTCGCGGTCCGGTACAGAATGCCACGACGCAGACGAGAGCAGAGAGAGCAGGTGGTTTTGCCCTCCGGGATCTTCTCTTTTACGATACCGTAGGTGTTTTCTTCGACGATTTTGTACTCAACGCCCAGCTTATCGAGATATTCCGGCAGGATATGCTCAGGGAAACCCGGCTGTTTCTGGTCAAGGTTTACGGCCACCAGGGAGAATTTCACCGGCGCGCTCTGCTGAAGATTACGCAGGATCTCCAGCATGGTGTAGCTGTCTTTACCCCCTGACAGGCAAACCATGATGCGGTCGCCTTCTTCAATCATATTGAAGTCTGCAATGGCTTCGCCCACATTACGGCGCAGCCGCTTCTGCAGCTTGTTGAGGTTGTATTGTTCTTTCTTTGTATTTGATTGATTGTCTTGCATTTATTGCTACCTTCGGAGCCAGCAGGGGCAAAAATTTTCAGCGTGCCAGCTTATCGTTAAGCATCAGCACCTGTTCGCCATTCATTTTCCACGCATTCTATGCCGCAACTGTCTGGCTATGAAAGATGGGTTAACGCCGGCAGTCAATGCCAGCGGGCAAAAGTATGTCGCGTATGGTACGGATTCCGGCGGCGAATACCAGCACGTTTTACAGCGATGAAGGATATTGTGCCGACTTGCGGTAAAACGTAATCGGCTTTCTGTTCGCCATCAGCGAGACGTGGTCGTTAAAACAGATAACATACGGTGGGTAAGGGCAGGCAAGCTCCGCTCAATAAAATGGCGGAGCCAGTAAAACGGAAGGACAGATCAGGTGGTTACTTTTCTACAATCTCTTTCACATCCGATTGATGGATCTGATGAATGCTGCCATCTGCATCTTTGTATGAAATTAAACCGGTGTCTTTATCTCGCTCTGGTTTTCCATGTGTGGTCATCATATGTCCATCTTTGGTCGATATAACATAATCACTTGAGCACCCTGTTATTGCTAACGCGACACCTAATGCCAAAAATGCAAAAATACCACCCTTCATATTAACCTCTAATTAACTTTATAGTTACAATCGTTTTAATACAGCATTATTTAACAACAGTGAATTGCAACGCTTCGTCAACGAAAGGGAATTTCCATTTAAAGAAAAAAAGAGCAATAAACGGCCACAGCGTATCCGTATATGTGGCGTTTAATCTTGTGCTTCTTTTTGAAATCCGTCTTTTTTTAGATGTAATCCTTTATGACTATTTCCGTTGCTCTTCATTCGCATCAGTATTGATTTAACTTGTATCACTGCTTATTATCTTGCGTTTCAGCGTATGGGAATGTGCAGCTCGCATGCGACTTTACTGACGTGCTGGCAGCTAGGATTAGACAATCACTGGCGAACGATTCCCTTAAGATGATATCCCACTGGAAGGGGTGAAAGTGTTTAAGTTAAGTTCTTTTGGTTTTATGATTTTATTGTGCTCAGGGTGTAGTTCTGATGTGGTTATCACTCCTGCGGAAAAACCGGTTTATAAGCCAATGCCTGATATAACGCAATCTGTAACACCGTCTCAGCAACGGGCGATCATGGCTGGTGAACGTCCCGACTGGACAGACAGAGCACCGGTCATCACGACCAGGCGTTATTGATTTCTGCTTATCATCTTCAGGCTGCATAGCGCAGCGATTTCATAAGTAGTAGAGAACAACCCGGGACCTCACGATGGGGTCCTGCATGCTGATACGTAGCTTTAACGTGGCCTGCACGAATAGCCACTTAAACTGCACTGTGTTGAGAGTCTATTCATCTTCAGGCTATTAAGCTGTTTTCCCCGTACAAAGCAGGAGGGAAACGGTGATGGCTGTTTTAAAAGTATGTCTTTTAGTTGGGTGCTTCCTGGCGGGTTGTGTCTTGTATCTTCATCTTTTTACGTCAATGAAGGAAGCATGCATAAAAGATACGGCAGGAGAAGTGTTTCACGTGCGTCAGGTTGAAAATGCTACTGATTGTCAGTCTTTTAACTGGAGCACGTATATACAGTGTGGCTATTTTTAGTCGTAAATATAACAAATGATTAACATGCACAAAGCGAAAATTTATATGTGGTAAAAGAAACTGCAATCAGTAAACATTAAGATTTATCTGCTTCTATTTTATTCATTTCTTTCTGGGGTGGGATATGTTAATAGATGGTTGGATAACAGGGTGAAATGAAGTTAAAAATAAAATAAGCATAATGAACATGACAGAGCAAAAAAATATTTTTCGCGAGTGGTTAGATATTCGTTGAAGTAACACAACATACCCTTAATACCGTTGTGCAGTGGTTCCTTTAAAACTGTACGTTATGCTCAACGGCTCTCATTATTAAGGCTCCCGTATGCAAACTGACAAAGACCTTTCCACCTGGCTCACGTTTCGCCGTCTTTGGCCTATAATATCGCCTTTTAAGAAAGGGCTATTGGTTGCGGCATTAGCATTAATGATAAATGCCGCCTGCGATCCTTTTATGCTGTCTTTGCTAAAGCCGTTAATGGATGATGGCGTGGGCAAAATGGACCGCTCTGTCATGTTATGGATGCCGGTTGTGGTTATCGGATTAATGACGCTACGCGGTATTACTAGTTTTATCTCCAGCTATTGTGTCTCCTGGGTCTCGGGCAAAGTGGTGATGGATGTGCGCCGGAAATTGTTCCGCCATTTGATGGGCATGCCTGTGTCGTTTTTTGACAAACAGTCAACCGGGACGTTGCTGTCGCGGATTACCTATGATTCCGAACAAGTCGCATCTTCGTCATCAGGTACGCTGATAACGGTCATCCGTGAGGGCGCGTCAATCATCGGCTTGTTCGCAATGATGTTCTACTATAGCTGGCAGCTCTCAATCATCCTGATTGTACTGGCACCTGTTATATCCGTGACTATTCGTATGGTGTCCAAACGCTTTCGCACTATCAGTAAAAGCATGCAGAATACGATGGGGCAGGTCACGGCGAGTGCTGAGCAGATGCTTAAAGGCCATAAAGAAGTATTAATTTTCGGCGGTCAGGACGTTGAAACAAAACGCTTTGATAAGGTCAGCAATAAGATGCGTTTGCAGGGAATGAAAATGATGTCCGCATCGTCAATCTCCGATCCTGTTATTCAGCTTATTGCCTCCCTGGCACTCGCGTTTGTTCTTTATGCTGCCAGCTTCCCGAGTGTTATGGCGACCCTGACGGCGGGAACGATTAGCGTCGTTTTCACATCGATGATTGCATTGATGCGGCCTCTTAAATCCCTGACCAATGTGAACGCACAGTTCCAGCGCGGGATGGCCGCTTGCCAGACGCTGTTCACTATTCTTGATTCCGAACAGGAAAAAGATGAAGGTCAGCGCGTACTTGAACGCGCTAAAGCGGACGTTGCATTTCGCAATGTGACGTTTACCTATCCGGGACGTGAGGCCCCAGCGCTACGCAATATCAGCCTGAACATACCTGCCGGTAAGACTGTTGCCCTTGTCGGACGTTCCGGCTCGGGTAAATCAACCATCGCCAGCCTGATGACGCGATTTTATGATATTGATGAAGGTGAAATTCTGCTGGACGGCCACGACCTGCGAGAATATACCCTTCAGTCGCTTCGTAACCAGGTGGCGCTGGTGTCGCAAAATGTCCACCTGTTCAACGACACGGTAGCCAACAACATCGCCTACGGTCGTACGGAGCAGTACACCCGTGAACAGATCGAGAATGCCGCGCGTATGGCAAATGCGATGGACTTTATCAACAAGATGGATAACGGTCTTGATACCATCATCGGTGAAAACGGGGTACTGCTTTCTGGTGGGCAACGGCAACGTATCGCTATTGCACGCGCACTGTTGCGGGACAGTCCAATACTCATCCTTGATGAAGCAACGTCAGCCCTGGATACGGAATCGGAACGCGCTATACAGTCTGCGCTCGAGGAACTGCAAAAGAACCGTACGTCACTGGTGATTGCGCATCGTCTGTCGACTATCGAAAAAGCTGACGAAATCATTGTTGTTGAAGATGGCGTTATCGTTGAACGCGGAAGCCATGCGGAATTGGTGACTCACAATGGGGTATACGCACAGCTTCACAAAATGCAATTCGGTGCGTCAAACAGTTAAGTCACATTCACGCTTTTTACCCCGCTTGCAAAAGCGGGGTATCCCGTAATGTCACCCAAACCTGATTCATGCGCAAGATACCGTATAATGCCTTCTCTGAATACGCTTACATATCCTGCGAATGGACCTAACACATTGAATAAATTTTGTTTTTTTCTGCTGCTCTGTACTGCTATCGGCAGTCTCTTTTCCGCCTGGCCCGTAGCAATATGGTTCCTGCTCATTAACGTCCTGACTATGGTTATTTACGGCGCCGATAAAATGGCAGCACGGAAAGGAATGCGCAGAATACCTGAAGTAACCTTACTGGTCTTCGGCGTTGTGGGCGGGTGGCCCGGCGCCATTATGGGTCAACAGATCTTTCGCCATAAAACGCAAAAGCAGCCGTTCAAAACCTGGTTTTTGATGTCTGTGGTCGTGAGCATCTTGGCCACGTTGGCGCTGTATCATTTTGGTTTTGTTGTTCGCTATTGAGCATCATTACTGCCAATAGTAGTAGGCCAAATCCTGGTGGGTTGCTGTTTTTTGTCCGTTCTGAATAATACGTGCAACAACACGGATGACAGCATCTCATGAAAATAAAATGTATTACGCTGGCAGCGCTGATGTTTTATTCAGCGCCTGGCTGGTCGACGTTTCAGGAGCGGGAATATAATACCTGGTATATAAAAAATGCCGTTCTTTATGACATGACGCAGACGTCGGAAGGTTTTCCGGTAATGGTGAGCGTATCTCAGCCCGGGAAAAAATCCGCTAATCTGGTGGTTTCATACATCACCGAAGGGCAATGCGGAAAAAATACGCTGCCGCTTAATGTGAATGGTAAAGTGCTGCCCGCCAGCTATTACTGTGTTCAGGTTGGGTCGAACAGAATTGAACATTTTTCAGTGGTCGATGCAAACAGCGTCAATGCCCTGGTGACGCATCTGAATTCAGATTTCACCCTTCTCCTGCAAAACGATATCAAGATTTGGGCCGCAAATATCAAATCGCCGAAATACGGTCTGACACCGCGTTTTTAAAATCCTGCTACGCTTGTTTGTGGTATCAGGAGCATGAACATGAAGAACAAAGATGAACAAACCGGGTTAGTTGGGCTGGCGATTGGTGCTGCCGTTATCGGGCTTGTTTCGGCACAGAAACCGATCGATCGTAACAGCATTGTTGATGAACTGCTAAGACTCGGCAGGCAAAAGGGTGACGGCGTAGAGGATGAGGTGTTCGTCAAGGCCGCTGAACTGGTAAGAAAAGGGGTGTAAACGATGGCAGAAATCCGTCATGCCCGATGCCATTGTGGTGCAGTGGCATTCACCGTTGCGTTAACCGATGGGTTAAATACCGCCCGTCGCTGTAGCTGTTCTTTTTGTCGGATGAGAGGGGCGGTTGTGGTCTCTGCACCGTTAACCGGTATAACCGTCACCAAAGGCGAGGATAAACTTACGGAGTACCGCTTTAACACCGGTACAGCCCGGCATTTCTTCTGCTCGGTCTGCGGGATTTATACCTTCCATCAGCGGCGTTCTAATCCCAATGAATACGGTGTAAATGTCGCCTGTTTTGAAAACGTCTCTCCGTTCGATTTCCCGGAAGTGACGGTGATGGATGGGGTTAACCATCCTGCGGATGGCGAAAGTGGGGTCTTTGGCTATCTCTCTTTTCGCAAACGCGCGCCAACACAAGCGTCCTAGCCGCCTGGCCACATTGTGCTAACGCTGGCTATAGTGGGAAGTGGGTATCTTAAAGAGGAGACATTATGCTTAGTGTTGAAAAAGACGACCCACGTGAGGCGCCTGAATCAGGGGATAAAAAGCCTCAGCCCGTGAAAAAATAGCATTCACGAAGGGTATCACGGCCACCGGCACTGCTGGTGGCTTTTTGTTTTCAAAGGCTCACTGTTAATGCCTGTCGAGATGATTTAAGAGCGTGCCGAGGTGCCCAACAATATCGCGGAAATCGAAAATTAACGCCATCCACAAACACGCTAAAAGAGCCAGTAGGGCAAGGGATACACGACCAAACAACACAGTTATCCTTAATGATGAGGGGGATATCTGCGCAGTCTAACCCGCAGTCTTTCAACTTATCCTCAACAATCTCGCGATAGCGTGCTGTTGTGCGACTAACCTCAAAAAAGGTGAGCCCGCATGATGCTGCGGGCTCTGATCATCAGAACTGGTAAACCAGGCCTAATGCAACGACATCATCGGTACCGATACCGTTGTTTTTGTAGAAGCTGTCATCTTCATCCAGCAGGTTGATTTTATAATCCACATAGGTGGACATGTTTTTGTTGAAGTAATAGGTTGCGCCTACGTCGGCATATTTAACCAGGTCCTGATCGCCCTGACCGTTGCCCAGGTCTTTACCTTTCGACTGCAGGTAGGAAATTGCCGGACGCAGACCAAAATCGAACTGGTATTGTGCGGTTACTTCGAAGTTCTGGGTTTTATTCGCCACGGCGCTTTCGTTGTCGCCGTAAGGGGTCATATTGCGGGTTTCAGAATACATGGCCGCCAGATAGATATTGTTGGCGTCATATTTCAGACCCGCGGTCCAGGCATCCGCTTTATCCCCGCCCGCGGTGGTATTTCTCACCTGATCGTTGGTACGGTCAGAAGAGGTATAGGCCGCCCCCGCTGAAATTCCCATACCGAAATCATAGGTGGTAGAAATACCGAAGCCGTCACCGTTCTCATGACGCGTGTCGCGACCATTATTGGTCCCTTCCTGGTTATTGCTGGCATCTTCGTTATTACCCTGATACTGCAGAGCAAAGTTCAGACCCGGCACCAGGCCATAGAAATCGGTGTTGCGGTAGGTTGCTACGCCATTGGCACGACCGGTCATAAAGTTATCGGCATAGGTGTAAGAGTCGCCGCCGAACTCTGGCAGCATATCGGTCCAGCCTTCCACGTCGTACAGGACGCCATAGTTACGGCCGTAGTCAAAGGAACCGTAGTCACCCACTTTCACACCGGCGAAGGCCAGACGTGTCCAGGACTGGTTGTCAGACCCTTCGGTGTTATTTGCCTGAATGTTGTATTCCCACTGTGCGTAGCCGGTCATCATGTCGTTGATCTGGGTTTCGCCCTTGAAACCCAAACGCATATAGGTCTGATCGCCGTCTTTAGACGTGTCATCAGAGAAGTAGTGCAAACCATCTACTTTTCCGTACAGATCTAATTTATTGCCATCCTTATTATAAATCTCTGCTGCATGCGCAGCGCCAGCCATTAACAGAGCCGGAATCATCAGGGCCAGTACTTTTCTTTGCATTATGGTATTCCTTTGCGGTTGTTTTTATTTAATTACCTGTTGAACTTTCCTTTGCGGAGAGTTGTCACATGCTAAATCACTCCGCTGAAAGAGTAATAAATTATAATTGTTACGAAGTGAGTAAAATCTAAAGGGAATTGTTCTGCGGAAATGTTAATTTGTTTGATGAATGTTTTAGTGAAAAACATAATAAATTAAAATTATTAATCATGCGGTAAATCAGGTAATGTCTGCCCCGTTATATGCCTTTAAGATTATTATCCATAATTCCCATGAATATCATTTATTCATTTAACGTGATGCTCAGGGATTATTTGGTCTGGCCCGGTGTGAATACACCGGGCTTTTTTTATGGCATAAAAATGCCCGGACAAGCCGGGCATGGGGATTATTCGCTGGTGGATTTTTCCGCTTTCCCGGCCATTTGCGCCAGGAAGTCGTACCGTTTTTGCAGATCGGCGGCGGCATCTTTCCACAATTGCTCAGCCACTTCTGGCTGTTGCGCATTGAGGCGACGGAAGCGCTGCTCCTGCAGCAGTGTCTCAGCCAGGGCATCTGACGGAGGACGTGAATCGAGCGCCAGCGGCAGCTTGCCTTCCTCTGCCCGGCGAGGATCAAAGCGGTACAGCGGCCAGAAGCCCGTGGCGGTCAGCTGACGCATCTGGTCGTGGCTGAGCGCCAGATCGTAACCATGCTCTTCGCAAGGGCTGTAGGCGATGATAAGCGATGGGCCCGGATACGCTTCCGCCTCCTGAATCGCTTTCACCGTCTGGTTAAGCTGCGCGCCGAGCGAGATTTGCGCAACGTACACGTGTCCATACATCATCATGCTGACGCCGAGATCTTTACGCGCCTTGCGTTTCCCGTGCTCGCCAAATTTTGTTACCGCTCCTAACGGCGTGGCTTTTGACGCCTGTCCGCCGGTATTGGAATAACACTGGGTATCCAGCACCAGGATGTTCACGTTCTCTGTCAGGCTCAACACATGATCCAGCCCGCCAAAGCCAATATCATACGCCCAGCCATCGCCGCCAATCAGCCAGATCGATTTTTCAACCAGGGCGTCAGCGTCGGTCACCAGTTGTTCTGCACCGTCAATGCCCTGAAGGGCATTACGAAGCGCCGTAACCTGCTCGCGACGAACCTCAGGGGTGGCTTCAGCGTGCAGCGCAGCGTGCAGGTCGGCAGGGATGTTATCGGCAAACTGATCCAGCAGGCGCATCACGCGTGCGCGGTGCTGATCCACCGTTAAGCGGAAGCCAAGACCAAATTCGGCGTTATCCTCAAACAGCGAGTTCGCCCATGCCGGGCCGCGGCCGTTGGCGTCGGTGGTGTATGGGGTGGACGGCAGGTTACCGCCATAAATAGACGAACAGCCGGTCGCGTTGGCGATCAGCATCCGGTCACCGTACAGTTGCGTCAGCAGTTTGATGTACGGTGTTTCTCCGCAGCCGGAGCAGGCACCAGAGTATTCGAACAGCGGCGTGATCAGCTGTGAGGTACGGATATCAATACGTTCCAGCTTGCTCCGATCGATTTCCGGCAGGTTCAGGAAGAAGTCATAATTCACTTTCTCTTCTTCCACGTGTTCCAGCCGCGACATCATATTGATGGCTTTGATATCCGGGTTCTGTCGGTCTTTGGCCGGGCAGACCTCGACGCAGAGGTTACAGCCGGTGCAATCTTCTGGTGCAACCTGCAGAACGTATTTCTGTCCGCGCATATCGCGGGATTTCACATCCAGTGAATGCAGGCTGGATGGGGCCGATTCCATCGCGTCCGGAGAAACGACTTTGGCCCGGATGGCAGAGTGCGGGCACGCTGCCACACAGTGATTGCACTGGGTACACAGCTCTTCCTTCCAGATTGGGATCTCTTCCGCGATGTTGCGTTTTTCCCAGCGGGTGGTGCCCATCGGCCAGGTGCCATCCGGCGGCAGGGCGGAGACGGGAAGGGCATCGCCCAGCCCCGCCAGCATGGCCGCCGTTACGGTTTTAACAAAATCTGGAGCCGCATCAGAAACCACCGGAGGACGGTTCGGGCTGCTGGCATTCACCGGCTGGAGCGGTACTTCAGACAGCGACTCGCGCGCCAGCGCCAGTGCCTGCCAGTTGCGTTCAACCAATTCCTGGCCTTTACTGCTGTAACTTTTGGCGATCGCGCCCTGCAGTTCCATTAAGGCGCTGTCGCCCGGCAGAATGTTTGTGAGGTGGAAGAACGCCATCTGCATGACGGTGTTGATGCGCGCGGCAAGACCACATTCACGGGCGATCTTCGCCGCGTTAATGACAAAAAGCCGCGCTTTTTTCTGATTAAGCACCGCCTGCACTTCCTGCGGCAGGCGCGTCCAGACTTCATCCGCACTGTACGGCGTGTTGAGCAGGAAAATACCGCCAGGTTTGAGACGTTCGGCCATCTGGTATTTATCGATAAACTGCAGCTGGTGACAGCCGACAAAATCAGCCTGCGAAATGAGATACGCCGAGCGGATAGGGTGTTCGCTGACGCGCAGATGGGACACGGTCAGCCCGCCGGCTTTCTTGGAGTCATAGACGAAATAACCCTGTGCATACCACGGTGTGGAATTACCGATGATCTTGATGTTGTTCTTGGTTGCCGAAACGCTGCCGTCGCTGCCCAGACCGTAGAACAGCGCCTCAAGTTTCGCGCCGGAGGGCAGGGTGTTTTCCGGCAAGGCCAGTGAGAGATGAGTGACATCGTCATAAATACCGACTGTAAAGCGAGGTTTCGGCTTCGTTTCACTTAGCTCATTAAACACCGCCAGCACGCAATCCGGACCGAACTCTTTGGACGACAAACCATAACGTCCGCCAATGACACGCGGCAGCGTTTCGCGCTCACCGTTACTGAAGGCTTCCGCCAGCGCGGTCATGACGTCCAGATACAGCGGTTCTGCGTGTGCGCCTGGCTCTTTGGTACGATCGAGCACGGCCACGCTACGTGCGCTCTCCGGCAGCGCAGAGAGCAGATGTTTCGCTGAGAACGGGCGGAAAAGGCGAACTTTCAGCACCCCAACTTTCTCGCCGCGCGTCAGCAGTTCATCCACGACTTCTTCACAGGTGCCAATGGCTGAACCCATCAGCACAATCACGCGTTCCGCCTGTGGATGGCCATAATATTCAAACGGTTTATTTTCCCGTCCGGTGGCGGCAGCGAAATCGTTCATCGCCTGTTCCACATGATCGTACACCGCGTTGTACCACGGGTTCGTTGCCTCGCGGGACTGGAAGTAAGTATCCGGGTTGGCCGATGTCCCGCGGATCACCGGATGTTCCGGGTTGAGTGCGCGGGCGCGATGGGCATCAATGTCCGCCTGCGGCAGAAGCGAGAGAAGGGTGTCATCTGCCAGGGGCACGATTTTGTTGATTTCGTGGGAGGTGCGGAAACCATCAAAGAAGTGAATAAACGGTACGCGGCTTTTCAGCGTCGCGATATGGGAAATTAACGCGAAATCCTGGGCCTCCTGGACGCTGCTGGCGCACAGCATGGCGCAGCCGGTCTGACGCACGGCCATCACGTCGGAGTGATCGCCAAAAATGGAGAGCGCGTGGGTAGCAACGGTTCGTGCCGCGACGTGCAGGACAAACGGGGTAAGTTGACCGGCCAGTTTGTACAGCGTCGGGATCATCAGCAGCAATCCCTGCGAGGAGGTAAACGACGTGGAGAGCGCTCCCGTCTGCAGCGCACCATGCACCGCGGCAATCGCACCCGCTTCGGACTGCATTTCGACGACTCTCGGGACATCGCCCCAGACATTTTTTAACCCGTTTCCTGCCCAGGCATCTGCCTGTTCGGCCATTGTAGAGCTTGGCGTAATCGGGTAGATGGCGATAACTTCGCTGGTGCGAAACGCGACTGACGCGACTGCACTATTACCGTCAATAGTTTGCATAGGACGACACCCTTACATTGCGCAAAATAAAGAGGGGTCCGTAAATCTGGTCAGACCCTGAATATTATTCCCTTATTTTAGCAAAGGCCGGATTTTGCGATTTTCGCATTTGTGTCCTCGGTATTCTCACCATCAATGAGTAGATCAAACTTTAGGTGAAAAAATTGCGAGAAATTGTTTCAGCAGCGCATAAATACGCACTTCTGCTCTCGACGGCACGGGATGTGATGCCTATTATGCATAGGTTTCGCATTATTCATGGGGGAGAGAGAGCATGCGTTCAGCGTTTTGGGTAGGGTGTGCCGCGTTATTGCTGTCGGCCTGTAGTAACGAACCTGTTCAGCAGGCCACGGCGGCACACGTAACGCCGGGAATGAAAGCCGCGATGTCCAGTTCTGGACAAGCCAACTGCGCGATGATTGGTGGCTCACTGTCGGTTGCCCGCCAGCTCGATGGCTCTGCGATCGGGATGTGCGCCTTGCCAAACGGCAAACGCTGCAGTGAACAGTCGCTTGCCGTTGGATCCTGCGGTAGCTACTGATTATTCAGCGCGTTTAAACATCAGCGTTTTGTCGGCTGTCGCCAGCGTTAACTGGTCTTCAGTCAGGTCGACCTGCGCTCCTTTGCGCAGCATGTCGCCGATGGCCTGATCCAGCTCGTTCAATTGTGGTTCGGTACAGAGTTTGCGCGTCATCGCCAGCCCTTTAACCTTAAGTTCCCCTTCGGACAATTTTCCCTGTCCGTTGAAGCGGTTACACATCACGCCGGAAATGCTGATGTTATTAACCAGGCTGATATCGGGCAACGCGCTAAAACTGATCTCAGGTTGCGTTGTCGTGGCCTTCACGGCTTTCCCGTCCACATTTTCCAGCACAAAGCGGTGGTTCTTAAGCTGCTCCGGCTGAACAGACGCTTTACCCGGATTAACGCAGCCGGAGAGGACAAGACTGATAACACTTAACGCAATGAGTTTTTTCATTTTTCTTCTCGAACTATAAATACTGTGAATCATTTACCAGTGTAACGATACGCTGGCGTGCGTTAATGGGGTTTATCTGAAAGTGCGGGAAGAAGACCGGGCAACGCAGCGGTTGCCCGGGACAAGATCAGTGAGATTTAAACCCGGCGGCCGTCATCAGCATGCGGAAGAACATACTGACAGCCGCCAGCGCCAGTACGCTGCCGCCCCAGATAATGGCCAGCCACAGCAATCGTTTCCAGACAGGCTGTTGCATCAGTGATAACCCTCCCCATGCTGTACTTTTCCGCGAAATACGTAATAACTCCAGAAGGTGTAGACCAGAATCACGGGAATGATCAACAACGCACCTACCAGCATAAAGCCCTGACTTTGTGTCGGCGCGGCCGCCTGCCACAGGGTGATCGACGGTGGAATAATATGCGGCCAGATGCTGATCCCAAGCCCGCTAAAGCCGAGAAAAATAAGCCCCAGCGTCAGGATAAATGGCCGGTTATGGCTTTGCCGATTATTCAGGCAGCGCCACAGATACAGACTCAGCAGGACGACCAGAGCCGGAACCGGCAACAGGTAAAACAAATTAGGTAGCGTAAACCAGCGCGCGGCGATGGCCGGGTGCGCCAGTGGGGTCCAGAGACTGATCGCCGCGATAACGGCCAGCAGCACAATTAAGAGCATTTTAGAAACTTCGCGCATCCGCTGTTGCAGGGCATTTTCACTTTTCATCACCAGCCAGGTGGCGCCCAGCAGCGCATAGGCCACCACCAGACCCGCGCCACAGAACAGGTTAAACGCGGTAAACCAGTCAAAGGGACCGCCGGTATAGGCACGCCCGGTGACGGCAAACCCGTTTATGACGGCACCCACCGTCACGCCCTGGGTAAACGTCGCTAGAAGTGAACCGCCAATAAAGGCTTTATCCCAGAACGGACGGTGCGCTGGCGTTGCTTTAAAACGAAACTCAAACGCCACGCCACGAAAAATAAGACCGATCAGCATTAATGTCAGCGGAATGGTGAGGGCATCGATAATCACCGCGTAGGCCAGCGGAAAGGCACCGAAGAGGGCAGCGCCACCCAGCACCAGCCAGGTTTCATTCCCGTCCCAGACCGGGGCGACGCTGTTGACCATCACATCGCGATCGTCCGGGTTTTGCGTCATCGGGAACAGAATGCCGATCCCCAGATCAAAACCGTCCATCACGATATACATCAGCGTCGCGAAGACGATGATGACAAACCAGATAATGGAAAGATCGATACCCATTATGGCTGCTCCTTATTGCCAGTAGTAACTGCGGAAAGCGGGCGTGCCGGACGTCCATCGGCCTCGGTGGCGAACGATTCGTGAGGCTGCGGCCCTTTTTTAATCAGGCGCACCATATAGCTGTAACCGACGCCGAAGACCGAGGTGTAAACGACGAAGAAAGCCAGCAAACTGACGCTCATATGCAGATCGCCATGGGCGGATACCGCATCCCGGGTACGTTGAAGCCCATAGACGACCCACGGCTGGCGTCCTACTTCGGTGGTCACCCATCCGGCCAGTATGGCGATCAACCCTGAAGGCCCCATCAGCAGGGCAAACCACAGGAAGGGGCGCGAGGTGTAAACGCGCTTTTTATAGCGCAACCAGATCGCCACCACGCCGAGCAGCAGCATTAGCATGCCTAAGCCCGCCATAATGCGGAACGACCAGAAGACAATGGTGGAATTTGGACGATCTTCCTTCGGGAACTCCTTGAGCGCCGGAACCTGTTTATCCAGACTGTGCGTCAGGATAAGGCTGCCAAGAGCGGGGATCTCCAGGCCAAAACGGGTGCGCTCCAGTTCCATATCTGGCCAGCCAAACAGCAGTAGCGGGGTAGGTTCCCCCTGTGGGTTTTCCCAGTGCCCCTCAATGGCGGCGATTTTGGCAGGCTGATGCTTTAAGGTATTCAGCCCATGCATATCACCGACCATTGCCTGGATGGGGGCCACAATCAGGGTCATCCACAGCGCCATAGAAAACATAGCGCGGATGGCAGGCGTATTGTTTCCGCGCAGCAGATGCCATGCCGCCGATGCGCCAACAAACAGGGCGCTACTGAGGAAGGCGGCTATCGACATATGCAGCAGACGATAAGGGAAGGAGGGATTAAAGACCACGGCAAACCAGTCTACCGGAACGACCTGCCCGTTGACGATCTCATAGCCCTGTGGGGTCTGCATCCAGCTGTTGGAGGAGAGGATCCAGAAGGTGGAGATAATTGTCCCCAGCGCTACCATACAGGTGGCGAAGAAGTGCAGCCCAGGCCCGACTTTATTCCAGCCGAACAGCATCACGCCGAGGAATCCGGCCTCAAGGAAAAAGGCGGTCAGCACTTCATAGGTCAGAAGTGGGCCGGTAATGCTGCCCGCAAACTGCGAAAATCCACTCCAGTTAGTGCCAAATTGATACGCCATCACCAGCCCGGAGACCACGCCCATGCCAAAGTTAACGGCAAAAATCCTGGACCAGAAGTGGTACAGCGATCGCCAGACCGGATTTTTTGTTTTCAGCCACAGCCCTTCAAGCACAGCAAGATAGCTTGCCAGGCCGATAGTGATTGCCGGGAAAATAATGTGGAAGGATACGGTAAAGGCAAACTGTATCCGTGCAAGGTGAAAAGCATCTAAACCAAACATGCACAGCCTCAATGTCAAACGGTGTGCTGTTATGGTACAGAGGCGCAGATCGGACTATCAGACGCAGAAACGCGAAATTTAACCATAACAGTTGGCAAAAAGTTCACGCTTTTGCCATCTGATATACTTCTTTATAGGGCATAAAAATATTTTTTTTAATGAATTTTATGCATTAAACCGCTTGCTTTGTCCTCAGCACCGTGCGTTAATGGTCTTCTGGTTTTGAGTCCAAATAAATATCTGACGTAGTTTTATAAAGCAGTTCTCATCACGTTGTGCCTCTCCGCAGCCTCTCTTGGGTCTTTATCTACATTCCGATTAGTTTTGTTTCAAACCATTATCGCCTGATCGGCTCATGAGTAATTTACGTTTTTACGTTTACAGGAGAATCCTATGACTTCTTATATCCATTTTCGCTGCCCATGCTGTCATGGCTCGCAGTACCGTACTTCAGCCTTTGATGTGTCTGAGAAAAATCCCTTCGGCGCAAAATGCATCTTTTGCAAATCGCCAATGATTACACTCGACCATCTGGCCGCGGCGCGTCTCGCACACAATCATGTGACCGAGTACCGTAAGTAATTCATTTCATAAACCATAACAGTTAGCAAAATCTTCTCTTTTTCTCCTGCTGATATACACTGTCCGCAATAAGGAGAATCTGATGAAAAAATACCAGCGTCTGGCGCAACAAATTATCTCGCAGATTGAGCTTGGCGTATGGTTGCCGGGCGATAAGCTGCCTTCTCTGCGAGAGCAGGTGGCGAGCAGCGGCATGAGTTTTATGACCGTGGGCCACGCGTATCAGATGCTGGAAAGTCAGGGGCGCATTGTCGCCAGACCGCAGTCGGGCTATTACGTTGCCTCGCGCCCGACCGCACAACAGCCAGCGCCACCTGCACAGGTCATGCGTGACGAAGCGGTGGACATCAACACCTATATCTTCGACGTTCTGCAGGCCAGCCGCGACCCGTCGGTTGTTCCTTTCGCTTCCGCCTTTCCCGACCCGCGTCTTTTCCCGCTTCAGCAACTCAACCGCTCGCTGGCGAACGTCAGCAAAACCGCGACGGCGATGAGCGTGATTGAAAACCTGCCGCCGGGTAACGTCGATTTGCGCCACGCCATTGCCCGCCGCTATGCACAGCAGGGGATGAATATCTCACCGGAGGAGATCGTGATCACCGCAGGCGCGCTCGAAGCGCTGAACTTGAGTCTCCAGGCGGTGACCGAGCCGGGGGACTGGGTGATTGTCGAAAACCCCTGTTTCTACGGCGCGCTGCAGGCGCTGGAACGCCTGAAGTTGAAGGCCCTGTCGATTGCGACGGACGTGCGCGAGGGGATCGATCTCAATGCGCTTGAACAGGCGCTGAATGACTACCCGGTCAAGGCCTGCTGGATAATGACCAACAGTCAAAATCCGCTTGGCTTTACGCTCAGCCTGGAGAAAAAAGCGCAGCTTGTGGCGTTGCTGACGAGGCACAACGTCACGCTGATTGAAGATGATGTCTACAGCGAGCTCTATTTTGGCCGTGAAAAGCCGCTCCCGGCGAAAGCATGGGATCGTCAGGACATGACGCTGCACTGCTCCTCGTTTTCGAAATGTCTGGTGGCCGGTTTTCGCATCGGCTGGGTAGCGGCGGGTAAACATGCGCGGCGCATTCAGCAGCTTCAGCTGATGAGCACGCTCTCTACCAGCTCCCCGATGCAGCTGGCGCTGGTGGATTACCTCGCGACCAAACGCTACGACGCCCATCTTCGCCGCCTGCGACGCACGCTGGCTGAGCGTAAACAGCAGGCGTGGCAGTCACTTTTGCGCCATATGCCGCCGGGCGTCAAAATCCATCATAACGACAGCGGCTACTTTTTGTGGCTGGAGCTTCCGGCACAGCTGGATGCAGGACTGTTAAGCGAACAGGCGTTACGCCATCACATCAGTATTGCCCCAGGCAAGATGTTTTCTACCTCAGATGTCTGGACACCCTTTTTCCGTTTTAATACCTCCTGGGCATGGGGAGAGCGGGAAGAGCAGGCCGTTATTCAGTTAGGGAAATTAATCAGCAGCATGTTGAAATAACGATTCCGGCCTCTCGCTAAATAATCATTGCTTATCTTTTTGCCGCCGCGGCGACCATTTTGCCGCGTCGCATCATACGAAATCTGCATACCACCTCTCACGCCTAACCCCTTGTCTATAATCCAGTTAACGGGGAATGCGCCCTCGGTCACACCTTGATGAAATTTCCTTAAGCCGCACGGTGCGGGGCATTTGCGCGGTCTACGTTTAATGAGGGAGATATTTTTACGGCACGGCTGCCGCTAAATTTTCATTGCGACTGGAGTAATGTTTATGAGCAAAAAATTTGCCCGCAGCAGCCTGTGTGCGCTTGGTATGGCAATAATGACCGCGCAAGCCGCCGAGCCACCGAAAGCGATTGGCGACGGAGAGGGTCGGCTGGATATTATTGCCTGGCCGGGTTACATCGAGCGGGGACAAACGGATAAAAATTATGACTGGGTAACCCAGTTTGAAAAAGAGACCGGCTGTGCGGTAAACGTCAAAACCGCCGCCACGTCGGACGAGATGGTGAGCCTGATGGCGAAAGGTGGGTATGACCTGGTCACCGCGTCCGGAGATGCGTCGCTCCGTCTGATTATGGGAAAACGCGTTCAGCCGATTAACCCGGAACTCATCCCCAACTGGAAAACCCTCGACCCGCGTCTCGTTAAAGGTGAGTGGTTTAACGTGGGCGGCAATGTCTACGGCACGCCGTATCAGTGGGGGCCAAACCTGCTGATGTACAACACCAAAACCTTCCCGACACCGCCGGACAGCTGGAGCGTGGTGTTTGTAAAACAGGACTTACCGGACGGTAAAACCAACCAGGGCCGCGTGCAGGCCTATGACGGTCCGATTTACATTGCCGATGCGGCGCTGTTTGTGAAGGCCACTCAACCCCAGTTGGGTATTAACGACCCCTACCAGCTGACGGAAGAACAGTACGCTGCGGTTCTGAAAGTGCTACGCGATCAGCACGCCCTGATCCACCGCTACTGGCATGACACCACCGTACAGATGAGTGACTTTAAGAATGAAGGCGTGGTGGCGTCCAGCGCCTGGCCATACCAGGCGAATGCCCTGAAAGCCGAAAACCAGCCGATCGCGACCGTCTTCCCGAAAGAGGGCGTCACGGGCTGGGCAGACACCACTATGCTTCACGCGCAGGCAAAACACCCGATGTGTGCTTACAAATGGATGAACTGGTCGCTGACGCCAAAAGTGCAGGGCGATCTGGCGGCGTGGTTTGGCTCTCTGCCGGTGGTGGCGCAAGGGTGTAAGGCCAGTACGCTGCTGGGTGAGAAAGGCTGTGAAACCAACGGTTACGACGCCTTTGACAAAATCAAGTTCTGGAAAACCCCGATCGCCGAAGGCGGCAAATATGTGCCTTACAGCCGCTGGACGCAGGATTACATCGCCATCATGGGTGGCCGTTAATCATCCGGGAGCAGAACATGACGTACGCGGTAGAGTTTAATGACGTTTCCCGTCTGTACGGCGACGTACGGGCGGTGGATGGGGTGAGCATTGCCATTCGTGACGGGGAGTTTTTCTCCATGCTGGGGCCGTCGGGTTCCGGCAAAACCACCTGCCTTCGGCTGATCGCCGGTTTTGAACAACTCTCCGGCGGGACAATCACAATCTTCGGTAAAGAAGCGAGTGAGCTTCCTCCGTGGGAGCGAGACGTCAATACGGTGTTCCAGGACTACGCGCTGTTTCCGCATATGTCGATTCTCGATAACGTCGCTTACGGGCTGATGGTCAAAGGCATCGACAAGAAAAAACGCCATGCACTGGCGCAGGAGGCGCTGGAAAAGGTCGGGCTGAGCTTTGCCATTGCGCGCAAGCCGTCGCAGCTTTCTGGCGGCCAGCGTCAGCGCGTTGCCATTGCGCGTGCGCTGGTCAATGAACCCCGCGTGCTGTTGCTGGATGAACCGCTGGGCGCGCTCGATCTGAAACTGCGTGAACAGATGCAGGTCGAGCTGAAAAAACTTCAACAGGCACTCGGGATCACCTTTATTTTTGTAACCCATGATCAGGGGGAAGCCCTGTCAATGTCCGACCGGGTCGCCGTTTTCAACAACGGACGCATTGAGCAGGTGGATACCCCGCGTGAGCTATACATGCGCCCGCGTACGCCGTTCGTGGCCAGTTTTGTCGGCACCTCGAACGTTTTCGATGCGGCACTGGCGCAGAAAGTGTGCGGCATGGAGGGCGCTTATTCGCTTCGACCGGAACATATCCGGCTCAATGAGAGCGGTGAGGTTCAGGTTGAAGGCGTGGTTCAGGCTGTCCAGTATCAGGGTGCGGCAACGCGCCTGGAGCTGAAACTTGCCGGGGGGGCAAAACTGCTGGTGAGCCAGGCCAATCTCAGCGCGGACACACTGCACACCGGTGTTGAGCCGGGGCAGGCGGTGCTGGCGTCATGGTCGCGCGACGCCATGATCCGCCTGCATGAGGAAGGGTGAAATGGCGATGAGCGTCTTACATCCTCCCGCACCGCGCGGTACCCTAAGCCGCATTACCGCGTATTTCTGGCGCAAACCGTCGCTCGGGATATTCTTGCTGCTGCTGGCACCGCTGATGTGGTTTGGCATCGTCTATCTGGGATCGCTCCTTACGCTGCTGTGGCAGGGCTTTTATACCTTTGATGACTTCACCATGTCGGTTACGCCGGACCTGACGCTGGCGAACATTCAGGCACTTTTTAACCCGGCAAACTACGACATCATCATCCGTACGCTGGTGATGGCGATTGCGGTCACCCTCGCCAGCGCCATTCTGGCCTTCCCGATGGCCTGGTATATGGCGCGTTACACCAGCGGCAAATGGAAAGCGTTCTTCTATATTGCCGTTATGCTGCCGATGTGGGCGAGTTATATCGTCAAAGCGTACGCGTGGACGCTACTGCTGGCGAAAGATGGCGTAGCGCAGTGGTTTCTCAGCCATCTGGGGCTGGAGCCGATCCTGGTCTCTGTTCTGACGCTCCCGGCGATTGGCGGGAACACGTTATCGACCTCCGGGCTGGGGCGGTTTCTGGTCTTTGTCTACATCTGGCTGCCGTTTATGATCCTGCCCGTGCAGGCGGCGCTGGAACGGCTGCCTGCCTCGTTGTTGCAGGCCTCTGCCGATCTCGGTGCGCGTCCGCGTCAGACCTTTCGTTATGTTGTTCTGCCGTTGGCGATCCCGGGTATCGCGGCGGGCTCGATATTTACCTTCTCTCTGACGCTCGGTGATTTTATCGTGCCACAGCTGGTAGGGCCGCCGGGCTATTTCATTGGCAATATGGTCTATGCCCAGCAGGGCGCCATCGGCAATATGCCCATGGCTGCCGCCTTCACCCTGGTGCCGATTGTGCTTATCTCGCTTTATCTGGCGTTCGTGAAACGTCTGGGAGCATTCGATGCACTCTGAACGCGCACCGTTGTTCCTGAAAGTGGCCGCCTGGGGCGGGGTGATCTTCCTCCACTTTCCCCTGCTGATTATTGCCATCTACGCTTTTAATACTGAGGACGCGGCCTTCAGCTTCCCGCCGCAGGGGCTGACGTTGAAGTGGTTTAGCGTGGCGGCGGGGCGTGGCGACATCATCGATTCCGTGACGTTGTCACTTAAAATTGCGACGTTAGCGACGGCTATTGCCCTGGTACTTGGCACGCTTGCTGCGGCGGCGCTGTGGCGTAGCGCGTTTTTTGGCAAAAACGCCATTTCGCTGTTGCTGCTGTTACCGATAGCGCTGCCGGGCATCATCACCGGTCTGGCGCTGCTGACCGCTTTCAAAACCATCAATCTGGAGCCTGGTTTTTTTACCATCGTTGTCGGGCACGCCACGTTCTGCGTGGTGGTGGTGTTTAACAATGTGATTGCCCGGTTCCGACGCACCTCCTGGAGCCTGGTTGAAGCATCGATGGATTTAGGGGCCGATGGCTGGCAAACCTTCCGTTACGTGGTCCTGCCCAATCTTGGGTCGGCGCTGCTGGCCGGGGGCATGCTGGCGTTTGCTCTGTCGTTTGACGAAATTATCGTCACAACCTTTACCGCGGGACACGAGCTCACGTTACCGCTGTGGTTGCTTAACCAGCTCGGACGTCCGCGTGACGTGCCGGTCACCAACGTGGTCGCACTGCTGGTGATGCTGGTGACAACCTTCCCCATTCTGGGAGCCTGGTGGCTAACCCGCGACGGCGAGAATAGCGCCGGGAGCGGGAAATAACATTGATTTCAACGGGACAATGCTATGCAAAAACGACTGCTGATTAATGGTGAACTGGTGAGCGGCGAGGGGGAAAAACAGCCGGTCTATAACCCTGCCACCGGAGAGGTTCTGCTGGAGATTGCTGAAGCATCAGCCGCGCAGGTCGACGCGGCCGTGCAGGCAGCCGATCGGGCGTTCGCACAGTGGGGGCAAACCACGCCCAAAACGCGTGCCGAATGCCTGCTGAAACTGGCTGACGTTATTGAAGCGCATGCCGACGAGTTTGCCAGACTCGAATCCCTGAACTGCGGTAAGCCGCTGCACTGCGCGCTGGGCGATGAGATCCCCGCTGTGGTCGATGTGTTTCGGTTCTTTGCTGGCGCGGCCCGCTGCCTGAACGGACTGGCGGCGGGTGAGTATCTGGACGGCCATACCTCGATGATCCGCCGCGATCCGGTTGGGGTTGTCGCCTCCATCGCCCCCTGGAACTACCCGCTGATGATGGCGGCGTGGAAGCTGGCACCGGCGCTGGCCGCCGGGAACTGCGTGGTCATCAAGCCTTCTGAGATTACGCCGCTGACCGCCTTAAAACTGGCCGAACTGGCGAAGGATATTTTCCCGGCTGGCGTGCTGAACGTGCTGTTCGGGCGCGGAAAAACGGTAGGCGATCCGCTGACCGGGCATGAGAAAGTGCGCATGGTGTCACTCACCGGCTCAATTGCAACCGGGGAGCACATCATTGGCCATACCGCCTCATCCATAAAACGTACCCACATGGAGCTGGGCGGCAAGGCACCGGTTATCGTCTTTGATGACGCCGATCTGGATGCGGTCGTCGAGGGTGTGCGGACGTTTGGTTTCTACAATGCCGGGCAGGACTGCACTGCGGCCTGCCGGATTTATGCCCAAAAGGGCATTTATGCTGCGCTGGTGGAAAAACTGGGCGCAGCGGTGGCCAGCCTGAAAATAGGGGCGCCGGAAGAGGCCTCTACCGAACTGGGGCCACTGAGCTCGCAAGCGCATTTGTCGCGCGTCTGTCAGGCTGTGGAGGAGGCCAAAGCGCTCAGCCATATTCGCGTGGTGACGGGTGGCAGTAAAAAAGAGGGGGCGGGTTACTACTTTCAGCCAACCCTGCTGGCCGGCGCAAAACAGGAAGATGCCATTGTGCAACGTGAAGTCTTTGGCCCGGTGGTGAGCGTCACCGAATTTGACGACGAAGACCAGGTGCTGGCCTGGGCTAACGATTCACAATATGGCCTGGCCTCGTCCGTCTGGACCCGGGATGTGGGGCGCGCTCACCGGCTGAGTGCGCGTCTGCAATATGGCTGCACCTGGGTGAATACCCATTTTATGCTGGTAAGCGAAATGCCACACGGCGGCATGAAGTTATCCGGTTATGGGAAAGATATGTCGGTATATGGGCTTGAGGATTATACCGTTGTCCGCCATGTGATGATAAAACACTAATATGCAGCTAAGTGGCTGTAATATATTGAAAATATATTGCAGTCGCTTGCTTGTGGACCATTGACGTTAAAATTAGTGCTCAGCAGAGCTGCCTGGTTGATGATTATGCCATCCTGACTGGAATTGGATAAACATGTGTAATAATGGCCCCAAACGGCAACTGGAATGACAGGTAATGGGATTTCAATATTGGTTCACGGTATGTGCAATTTTTCTGACCTGCCCCTTTATGCTTGTTCAGTCGATTATCTTTTTGCGACGAGGTGTCTACACTAAAACCTTCAAGGGAACGATGCGAAAGGAATATATCCACAAAGACACTAAACCTATTGAATACTGGTTTAACGTTATTGCTCAAATGATGATGAGTGCTGCAGTACTTGGTTTAGGTTTCTGGTTATTAGATGACCTACCTGCCTTTCATAGTTGGCACACTGAAATCCGCGCAATGCTTCCTTTTTAATTCACCATTGAAAAGATGCCAAACCTCGCTCAAGCGGGGTTTTTTGTTACCTGAAGATAACCACGGGGCATCGAAGCCAGAGGGATTAAAGAGTCAACTACAATCTTGATCTTGTCATGCATGGTTTTCGAAGACGGATCCTTGTCAGGGCATAGTTGTAACGCAATATACTCATTTGTTATTAGCCTTAATATTTAAATGGTTATTGTGTAACGAAAAAACTTGATCTGTATCAACATATGACGCATATTGCGTGCGGTTATTTTTTCGGCTCTGGAATACAGAATGACGTTGTATCAAAAGATGTTGGTTTTTTACGCAATCATGGCTTCTATCTGCGCATTAATCACCTGGTTCCTGTCTAAAGATCGTAAACGCATCCGCCTGCTCAGCGCGTTTCTGGTAGGGTCGACTTGGCCGATGAGCTTCCCCGTTGCGCTGCTGGTCTCGCTTTTCTGAAGCACGCTTCCATTTTTAAACGATGAACATGGCATTCCCGCCACGATAACTGTATAAATAAACAGTGTATCGTAAAAGGAGTGCTTATGAACAGTTTTTACTCGCAACATGCGGGTTGCACCGTCCGCTGGCATGATTTGCCCGGCACCGGCGATCCCGTCGTCTTCATCCACGGATTGGGCTGCGCCTCGTCCTATGAATATCCCCGCGTCGTTCGTGACCCTCAGTTTGGCGGGTGCAGAACGATTCTCATCGATTTACCCGGCAGCGGTTACAGCGATAAGCCTGAGCACTACAGCTACAAAACTACCGACCAGGCCCGTGTTGTGGCTGAACTGATGGATCATCTCAAGCTCGATGCCTTCTGGCTGTACGGTCACAGTATGGGCGGCAGCATCGCCATTGAAGCGGCGGGGCTGCTGGCATCGCGTCTTAAAGGGCTGATGGTGTCGGAACCCAATTTTCATGCCGGGGGTGGGATGTTCAGCCGCTCGATTGCCGCACAAACGGAACAGCAGTTTCTGGAACAGGGATATCAGGCCATGCTCTGTGCAGAAAAAACGGCGTGGGCCGGGTGCCTCCAAAGTAATGCACCTTATGCTGTCTGGCGCGGCGCATCGAGCCTGGTGGCGGGCGTTGAGCCAGACTGGGAAACGCAATTTCTGTCGCTGCCTTGCCCGGTGACGTTGATTTTTGGCGAGCTCTCTTTGCCGGATGACGATGTGGAGCGCCTGAAGCAGAAGGGCGTTGAGGTCAAAATCATCCCTGCTGCGGGGCACTCCATGTCGTGGGAAAAACCGTCGGCACTGGCGCAGACGTTAGCGGAGTGTATGGCGGCGTGATTATCGTTGCGGAATGTTGGCCGGGTAAGCGCAGCGCCACCCGGCAACAAAGACTGCTACATGATTAAAGCCCGAAGTGCCCGGCGTGCGTCAGGCTGAACATCATGCGGGTGCTGATAATCAATGTTCTCTATTGCCCGGCTATAGAGGGCAACCAGCCAGTCGTAAACGTATGCGGTAGCCGCATGGACAGGCTGTTCCCCCAGACGCGTCAGGCGCGGCGCGGCGCAGCTAACCACGGGCGTAACAAAGATTGCCTGCGCCTTACGGATACGGCTTGCCGGACGTTCAGCAACAGGCGTCTGGTCGTAACCCAGCCAGCCAACGAAATTACCTATCACCGCATGCAGCTGTGCGGCGCTGCTCTTGTCGGTTTCGACAATACGCTGAAGCTGCTGAGGCAGGTTAAGACGGTAGCTGGCGACCACCAGAACCTCGGCAATTTGCTGTAACACCACAGGCTCAAGACCCAGGCGTGTGGCCGCTGCCTCATTACGACTCCACTGACGCAAATGGTTCATCCACACTTTATGCGCCAGGCGCGCTTTATCTTTTGTCTGGAACGTGCCGGCACTTTCCTGCGCATTATCGGCAAACAGATCGATGGTATCCGTAAACAGACCGTTGACCTGCTCCTCGCGCGGTTGCTGGACGGCCAGAAGCGTTTCAAAGGCTTTGAGCGGAGGCAGAAGCCCTTCGAGCAACTCACCGTGGCGGGCAGCGCTGCTTTGCAGGGTACGAACCATGTTCTCGGCCTGAGTTCGTCTTGCTGCAGGCTCCTCAACCAGCGGTGCCAGATAGCTGTGCATTAAAGCCGACAGCTCCTGGCGCAGCGCCGTTTTCAGCGTGTTAAGACGTTTCTGTCGCTGGGCAGGTATCGTGGCCTGTGACAGCCACTCGATGACGCGCTGCATGCTGTGGCTGTCCAGCGCCTGCAGCGTGCCCCAGCGCAGGCCTGGTTTACCCAGCAGATGCTGGACTGCTTCATCGAGATTCTGCCGGGTGGTAAAACGCGCGTCGTGAGGCGTAATCGCCCACACCAGACCCGGCAGGGCTGATTCCTCCGCAGGCTGCGTCTCTTTGACCCAGTTCATCAGTACCTTTGCTTTTTTTGCCGTCTGGTCGTGCTGCGCGGCCGCATTGCAGATCACCAGCACATCTGGCTGCAGCTGCTGGCGATAGTGTTCCAGCAGCCACTGACATTTGGCCTGGCTTAGCGGATCGGCTCTGTTGTCTGCAAATACCGGGATATCAATAATATCGACGTTATCCAGCGCGCTGCTCTCGACAGGCAGTACCAGTTCACGCGTCAGGAATGCCAGTACATCGACGGGGAGGCTAATAGCATTAAGCATCTCGCCGTTGTTCAGGGGATGCAGCAGCGTCTCCTGAGCGTCCGGAAGGGTAAAGGTGCCATGGGTCAGGAAGCCTTCGCCTGGCAGACCAAAGTTATCCACCAGCAGGCTGAGCGGGGCGGCAAGTTCGCTGGCGTGGCTGGTCTGGTGCAGAACATGGGCGAGCTTTAACCACTGCTGGGTCAGTTCCTGTTGCTCACCCCATAAAAGCGACCAGACGCTGGCCCGGGTGGTGAGATCAAGCGATGGCACCAGTTGCGCAAACTGATGCCACAGCACATCATCAATTTGCTGTCTGGCGGCAGGTACCGTGCTCTGCCAGAAGTGGGCAATCGCGCCCACTTCCTGCGCCGTTATGCCCGGTACACCCTGCGGCTGACGCAGGCCGCGCCACTTCTCAAGGCGCGTCTCGATAACGGCCTTATCCACGGCGCGGATCTGCGGGTGTAAGGTGGTGCGGGCAATAAACAGCTGCACCAGCTCGGCCTCGGTGACCAGGCTCAGACGTAGCGGGAAAGCCTCATCGTCCACTGCCGCGCTTTCGGTGGTGAAACGCAGTGCCATGTTGGTCAGGGCATGTCCCGGGTTGATATGTGAGAAGTAGTCAAACGTGCGTTGCCCGGGGGTGACGTTCAGCCGCCCGTTACCCCTGCCGCACAGGGACAGCAACAGATGCGCTTTGGCGCTTTGGGAGTGGCCATACAGACCAATGCTGCTCCGCCGGGTCAGGGCCTGTTCAATGGCCTGCTCCCGCGCCTGCGCCGCATTGATACGGGCCAGCAGGGCGTCGGCATCGTTATCCAGCACCGGGGCGTGCAGGCGCGTCTCGTTAATCCACCCGATTAAGGCCTGCGTGGTGGTCATCGTTGCACTCATTTCAGGTATACACTCCCGCTATCGATCCAGTAGTGGCTACCGCTATGACGGCGATCGGCCAGGGTATTCAGTTTGAAGGTTAAGGCGTCAGGTGGGACAGGGGTTCCATCCTGCAGCCAGGCGTCGCTCAGCTCGAAAGATTCCGGGCCTTCGTGCTTGCTGCCTCCGCAGAGCTTAAGCCGCACGTTCAGCACGCCGTCGCCAGCAATCGCTTTGGCCAGTTCCGCCGAGTTGATACTCAGGGTATACAGCGGCGTCGCCGGCCAGCGTGCGTTCGCCAGCTGGCGGAAGCCAAGCGTGACGTTCCCACGCAGCGGGAAATGCAAGCGGGCGTCGAGTTTTGCGCCAGGTTTATCCAGGTCGATATCCTGATACCAGACGTTCTCCTCACGCAGCGTGTTAACGGTGTTATCCAGCACGCCCAGATAGCGCACGGTGGAGTAGGCGCCAATATCGGCCGCCTTAAAGTTAAAGCGCGGCAGACGCAAATCGAGCGCCAGGCTGCAGAGCATGGCCCCCACGGCGGCGGTCGATTTCGGGTTGCCGATGCGACCCTGCTGGCTGAACGGATACCACTCATGAACCTGGTATTTATCCAGCCATACGATGCGATTGACCGGCACGGGCTGGAGATGGCGGATCAGCGCCTGCACGCCCGGCAGGCACCCCGGACGACCAGTGATCAGCAAAATATCACAGCTGTAATGAGAGATCGCTTCGCACACCGCATGGAGCGGAGAGGCCAGCGTGAATTGACCTGCCAGCATCGCATCCTGCATTTCGCGGAAATTCACATGCAGCGGCACGGCAAACAGGTCGAAGGCTTCAGAGCCAGCAGGCAGAGCGTGGTCGACTGCCTGCTGCAGGTAGTTCATCACGTTGCGGGTCGGCTTCTGCTGCAGCAGATCGCCAAAGGTGGCATGCAAACCGGCCAGCGGATCGTCAATGTCGCTGGATTCCCACGCGGCAAGGATCGCATGACCGATCGGCATAAAGAGCTGAAGTGCGGTCTGCTGGCGCAATACCGCCTGGGTATCAATACGCCCGGAGTCACCGAACAACGACGCCATCAGCAGAGACGCGTCCGCAATGCCGGACTTCTGCAACTGCGTTTGCAGGGCTGGCAACACATAGCGCTGGATAACGTCCAGCAGCGTGTCGTCGCCGGCCACTTTAAACCCTTCGCGGAAGAGAAGCTGTGGCGTGATTTTGACGTTATTCCCGGAGCCGTCATCCAGCTGATAGTGGGTGATCGCCATATCTGTGGTGCCGCCGCCAATGTCGATAGAAGCGACGCGCAGCGCGCGACCCGGCTGGACACCAGGTTCGGGTTCACGATCCGGGCGGGCGAGGGAGGCGAAGAAGGCTTCCGTCTGACCACCAAAACGGGAGATCGCTTCGTTGTAAAGCCAGACCAGTTGCCCGCAGCTCGCTTCATCCCACTCCATCTGGATCTCAGGCACCGGCACCACGCTTTTATCCTGCTGCTTGCGGGTGGCAAAGTCTTCATCCTGCGGATGCCATCCCATCGCTTTCCAGACGATGGCAATCGCTTCAAACATGCGGCGACGGAAGATCTCGCGCTCCTGCTTCGGCATCGCCGAGGGCAGTGTGAGGATCAGCGTGCGCAGCTGGCGCGGAGACGCCGGGAAGCCCAGACGCAAGCGCGTGGCGACGCTGTTGATCTGGCCCAGCGCCTGTGCCAGCAGCTCGCACAGCATATGGGTCATCAGGGTGCTGCGGCTGTACTGCGGGGAGAAAACCGGCAGACGCTCGTCCTGGGGCAGCGTAAACAGCGGTTCGCCGTCATCATTCATCAGGTTCATCAGCGGGAACGCGGTCGCCAGCGGCTCGCGTTGGGTTTTGCTGTTCATCTGGCTGAAACGCCAGTCCTGCACCACCGGCGTCTCATCCCACAGGTAGCGACGCGGGCTGGAGATACCGCTGTTACCTTCAGTCCCCAGACGCTGCATGGCCAGCTTACGTGCTTCATCGCCAACCCGGACAATAGAAGGCCAGACGAAGGCATCCTCGCGACCGCTTTCAACCGAGAAGTGCTGTTTGCCAAAGCGTGCTTCCGAGAACTCCAGGCGGCTGGTAAACAGGGGCTCATTGAGGAACTGCGGCTCGCTTAAAGAGCGCACCTGTAACTCGGCCGTCTGGCGCAGACCGTCGTTGGCGTCGCCGTGATCTTCAATAATCACGCCGCAGGTATGGGTGTTGCCCACGTCGAGGATCAAATCGACCGGAATGGCAGGCGTGCTGAGCGTATGGGTGACAAATTTGACTTCCGGCACGGTGAGCTGTTCACCAAGCATGGTCAGCACATTCAGCCAGTGTGCCTGATACTCAAAGCTGCGCATGGCCTGCTGCAGATCGCGTTCTGAACGGTGTTCAACGTCCGAGGCGTACTGCGTGAACGCTTCGCGCAGCCAGCCGTCTATCCACGTCTGGTCGAGAAAATTTTCTACTTCGGCATCGCGCCAGGCCAGCGCGAAGCGGGTCCCGTTAAGAATATCGTTTTCCACTGGCGACAGCGCGGAGGTGGCATGCTCCGCAATCTGGCTGTCGAGGGCGAGGGTGACGCGATGGGTGTTGCCTGCGGTGTCCGGCGTCTCCAGCTTGCGGACCTGAACGCGCGCCCAGTTGTCCGGGCCGTCAACAAAGGTTCGCGGCGGGTTGAAGCGCAGGAACGGAACGGGGAGCCAGACGCCATCCAGCACGGCCAGGGACTGATGCAGCGCGATGGTTGTCTCAGGCTTGACCACCTCAGGTTGGCCGCCGTCCGTGCCGGGCAGGGTGTAACGCCCGTTAACCAGGTCGAAATCAAGGCGCAAAAGCGGGCCGTTCGCGGTTTTACGCACGAAACGCCCGTTGCTGGCGGTGTCCTGCGGGGTCAGACCGAAATCGAGGAACTGTACACCGCTGTTGGCAATAAGCGTAACGCTCTGTTTATAGTCGCAAAGATTTACCAGCATAGGATCAGGCACCTGCTTTCTTAAACGTCAGTGGAACGACGGTTTTTGCATCATAACGGGCATTGCATTCGGCGACGTCGCTGGTGCCTGCTTTACAGGAAACTTCCGGCATCGGGTAGCGGGAACCGTCTGTGCAGCGTGCATTGCCGCGACTCTTAATCATCAGCTCGCCATTGCTGTGCAGGCCGGAGAAAACCTCTACGCGGCACACAACATTATCGCCATGCACAACACGGGCGAAGCCTTTGTTGTTCTGGATCTGATAGCGCAGTGACGGCGGTTTGCCGGTCACCGGATCTTTTACGTCAAGAATGGCGCGCCAGGTGCCGTTCAGGAAACGCGTCGAGCCCGCTTTGACCTGACCGGCCTCCATGACCATGGCATCTTTCGGGATCGCGGCAATCACCACCGGGGCAGACACCGGAGCGGGATCGGGTTCCTTCGCTTTACTCTCTACCACCTCAGCCTGATGCAGCGGCAGGTTCATCGCCAGTGGTTCAACCGCTTTAATCGGTTTTGGGGCAATCGCCACGGGTTGCGGTGCCGGGGCGGCGGCTGGCACGGGCTCTGCCGAAGGGGCCTGTTTTGGCCACAGCAGCGGGGCGGCAATGGCGGCAACGATCACAGCGGCAACCGGCAGCGACCATAAGGGCACGCGACGCTTTTTCACGACGGGCGGAGGAGCAGGCTCTTCAACAGGCGGCGCAACGGCGGGGGCGGGCTCGGGCTCATACAGCGCTTCCGGCGTAATGCGCACAACCGTGGCCGGGGCGATCAAAGGTTCGTCAGCGTGTTCAAAGGTGACGGCCGGGGTCGGTTCTGGTTCCGGTTCAGGATCTTCAATCACCACCGGCGCGGGCTCAGGGATCAGCGATTCGCGCAGGCAGTCGAGTACGTCATCGCGTGCATTTTCGTTCAGGTTTACAAATCCCCAGAACGCAATGACCGGTTTACCGTCGACCAGATAAAGGAAATTTTCGCTCGGGAACTGGAAGGCTTTCGACAGCAAGGAGCCAAAAAGCTGTTGTGCGGTTTTAGGCGACTGGAGGCATTTCTTACTCAGCGATTCAACGCTGGCAAGGGTATTTTCCAGATAGCGTAGGGCGCGAAAACGGTCATCTTCATTGGCCGTTTTCCAGCTGGTGACGCTACCTTCCACCGGGGAGTACCAGTCCACGCGGTCACCGCCGTCGTTGACCTGCGGAATGGCCAGACAGTCGACAATGGCCTGCTGTTTGCGCAACCGGAGTGCTTCACGTATTTGCAACGCTGATTCAAAAACGGCTTGTCCGCCGCCGCCAACGGCCTGAAAATCATCCAGATTACCGCTGCGTAAAAGAGTTTTTGCCACGATTTGATCCCATATACTTCTTCACACCGTTACTTTAACGAAACCGGAAAGCAAACAAACGGAGGAAGAGACGCTAAAAGCGCCGATTTCTTGCGGCATAGATCGTGACGGTTGTGCTTGACGGATAATGGAACTTAAGACAAATCACCTTTTTCGGCACTGGCTGTAAAACCAGCGAAAAACGCGGCTTTAGAATAACCTGATAGTGTTTCGTTATTTGCCAGCTTATAGCGGCTGTGCTGTTATTACTGTCCTATATAATAAAACTGTCAGGGTTATAACCATGTCTACAGGGAAAACACTGCTCGCCCTTGCGCTGAGCGCTATTTTACCAGCCGGTGCCGCATGGGCGGCAAACAACGACACCCTTATTTACTGTTCTGAAGCGTCCCCCGAGTCGTTCAACCCGCAAATTGCCAGCTCAGGCCCGTCATTCGTCGCCAGCTCTCAGGTACTCTATAACCGCCTGATCAATTTCGACCCGGTGAAAAACACCCCGGTTCCGTCTCTGGCGGAATCCTGGACGATTTCACCGGACGGCAAGACCTATACCTTTACGCTGCGTAAAGGGGTGAAGTTCAACAGCAACAAATACTTCAAACCGACGCGCGACTTTAATGCCGATGACGTTATTTTCTCGGTCATGCGTCAGAAAGACCCTAAACATCCGTATCACAATGTGTCGCAGGGCAATTACGAATACTTTAACGACGTCGGCCTCGATAAGCTGATCCAGGACGTTAAAAAGGTCGATGATTATCATGTTCAGTTCACCCTCAGTGAACCGAACGCCGCTTTCCTGGCCGACTGGGGCATGGATTTTGCCTCCATTTTGTCTGCCGAATATGCGGATGCGATGCTGAAAAAAGGCACGCCTGAGAACGTCGATACCTGGCCAATTGGAACCGGCCCCTATGTACTCCAGCAGTACAAAGTGGATTCTCTGATCCGCTATGTGGCTAACCCGAACTACTGGGAAGGCCCGGTCCCGACCAAACACCTGATCTTCTCCATTACGCCAAACGTGGAGACTCGTCTGGCGAAACTGCAAACCAATGAGTGCCAGATCATTCCTGCGCCATCTCCGGTGCAGTTTGACGTCATTAAGAACAACAAAGACCTGACGCTGCACTCCGTCGATGCGCTGAACGTGGGGTATCTGGCGTTCAATACCGAGAAAAAACCGTTTGATAACGTGCTGGTGCGCCAGGCGCTGAACTACGCCACCGACAAAAAGGCCATCGTTAACGCCGTCTTTATGGGCTCCGGTACGGTCGCGAAATCCCCAATTCCGCCAAATATGATGGGCTTTAATAAAGATCTGAAGGATTACAGCTACGACCCGGAAAAAGCGAAAGCCCTGCTGAAACAGGCCGGACTGGAGAAGGGGGCGGAGGTCACGCTGTGGTCAATGCCGGTACAGCGTCCGTACAACCCGAACTCCCGCCGTATTGCCGAGATGATCCAGAGCGACTGGGCGAAAGTGGGCGTGAAGGCCAAAATCGTCTCTTACGAGTGGGGAGAGTATCTTTCCGGAATGCGTAAAGGCGAGCACGACTCCGCGCTGTTCGGCTGGATGTCGGATAACGGCGACCCGGATAACTTTGCCGATGTCCTGCTGGGCTGCAATAGCATCAAAACCGGCTCCAACGCTGCGCGCTGGTGTAATAAGGATTATGATGCCCTGGTGCAGAAAGCCAAACTGACCAGCAACCCGGACGATCGTGCGAAGCTATATAGCCAGGCGCAGGAGATTTTCTATCAGCAGGCGCCGTGGATTGCGCTGGCAAACGGCAAAACGTTCTATGCAACCCGCAGCAACGTCACGAGTTACAGCGTGAGCCTGATGGGCAGTGATTTCTCAAAAGCGAAGCTGAACTAAGCATTTTATCGCCGGGTGGCGGCTACGCCTTACCCGGCCTACTCATGCCCCGTAGGCCCGGTAAGCGCAGCGCCACCGGGCCAATGAAAAGGAGTGACAATGTCACATTTAAACGAAGTTATCGCCCGTGTGGATGCCGCGATTGACGAAAGCGTCATTGCACATATGAACGAACTGCTGATTGAACTGAGCGATGATGCTGAGCTGAGCCGCGAAGAACGCTATACCCAGCAGCAGCGCCTGCGTACCGCGATTTCGCACCACGGTAAGCAACATAAAGAAGAGATGGAGGCGCGCCAGGAGCAGCTCACCAAAGGCGGCGTTATTCTGTAATGTTCAAAACTGGCGTCGGGCCACCAGCCACGCGCCCACCACCAGCATTACTGCACCGCACACCGGGCCGATCAGCGCCCGCAGCGGGATGCCATGGCTTTTTAGCACGTCCATTATCAGCCCGCCGATGAGCTGGCTTGCCACCAGCACGGCGATGGTTGTCGCCGCGCCAACATTCTGGTAACCGCTGATGCTGGCAAAAACAAAAAATGAGCCCAGCAACCCGGGGATCAACGTCCACCAGCGCACCGTGGATGCCAGCTCGCTAAACCCCGCGACCCCTTGTTTAAACAGCAGAATGCTGACAAACAACACAATGCCGACCAGCGAGTTCAGCAGCATCGCAATGAGTATGGTGGAAGAGGACTGGGTGATACGCACCATCAGGGTATTTTGCACCACAAGGCCAATGCCCGCCGCCACCAGAAAAGCCAGCGTCAGTGATTGGTTCATTTAATCGCATCCGGATCGCTGCGCTCATCAAGCTGCAGCTGCATAAAGGTTAAGTCCAGCCAGCGGCCAAATTTGGTGCCCACCTGCGGCATCTGACCCGTTGTAACAAAGCCAAGCGTCTGATGAAGATGGATGGAGGCGTGGTTCTGCGCTTCAATCCCCGCCACCATCACATGCTTGCCGATGTCACGGGCTTCAATAATCAACGCCTTCATCAGCATACGGCCAATGCCTTTGCCCTGGTGATCCCGGTGGACGTAAACCGAGTGCTCTACCGTATGACGAAAACCGTCAAAGGCGCGCCAGTCACCGAAGGAGGCGTAGCCGGTGATGATGCCATTCTCTTCGCTTACCAGCACCGGATAACCTGCGAGGGTGCGGGCCTCAAACCATGCGATACGGTTATCAGTATCGACCGTGGTATCGTTCCAGATCGCGGCGGTGTGCAGCACCGCGTGGTTGTAAATTTCACCAATAGCGGCGCAGTCTTCTTTGCAGGCATGACGAACGATCATGATGGAACCCCTGAATGTGTTGTTTACTATGTTATTACGTTATTGCTACGATATTACACAACAACCCGGACAGATGGCTACGGTATAAGCCCGATTTTTTTGTTATTAAAACCTCATTGAAATACCGTTCATACACTATAGTATGACGTCATGAACACCATAACAGACACGATGAATCAACGGATTAGCGCAAGAATTCGCCTTGAACGCGAATCACGCGGATGGTCGCTGAGCGAACTCGCCGATCGGGCAGGCGTCTCGCGCGCCATGATCCACAAAATTGAGCGCGGCGACAGCAGCCCGACGGCAACACTGCTTGCGCGCTTATCCGGCGCGTTCGGTATCAGCATGTCAACGCTGATAGCAAGAGCGGAGATGCAGGAGGGTAAACTGCTGCGCCTTGTTAACCAGCCCGTCTGGCGCGATCCGCAAACCCATTACCTGCGCCGCCACGTTTCACCGCGCACCGATCTGCCCATCGATCTTGTCCAGGTTGAACTGCCCGCCGGAAGCGATGTGCCGATGCCCGCATCGTCCTATGCGCTGGCCCGCCAGCTGATCTGGCTGCAGTCCGGGGAGCTGGTCTTTCAGGAAGGCGACACCCGCCACGAAATGCAGGCCGGGGATTGTCTGGAGCTCGGGCCGCCCAATGACTGTCGGTTCATTAACGAAACCAATGAACCCTGCGTCTATCTGGTGGTTCGTCTTAACCAGTCTGGCTCGTAATGTTAAGGCGCTCAGGCGGATCATGAGCCAGGATCAATGGACATGTGTACCATAAGGAGTCTCTGATGAATCAATCTGTTTCGCAAAATCGTCGCTGGGTACTGGCTTCGCGTCCACACGGCGCGCCGGTCGCGGATAACTTTCGTCTCGAAGAGCAGCCGGTTCCGGTACCGGCGGCAGGACAAGTTCTGCTGCGTACGATCTGGCTTTCGCTTGACCCGTACATGCGCGGCCGCATGAGCGATGCGCCTTCCTATTCGCCGCCGGTTGAAATTGGTGCGGTGATGGTCGGCGGAACGGTCAGCCGCGTTGAGCAGTCCAGTCATCCGGATTTTAAAGCAGGGGAATGGGTGCTGGGATACAGCGGCTGGCAGGAGTACGACCTCTCTGACGGCAGTGGTCTGGTCAAACTGGGCGAAAATCCCTCCCATCCTTCCTGGGCGCTGGGCGTTCTGGGAATGCCGGGCTTTACTGCCTACATGGGGCTGCTGGATATCGGGCAACCCAAAGCGAGTGAGACCCTGGTGGTTGCCGCGGCAACGGGGCCCGTAGGTGCGACGGTTGGGCAAATTGGTAAAATCAAAGGCTGCCGGGTCATCGGTGTGGCCGGAGGCGCAGAGAAATGCCGCCATGCCGTTGAGGTGCTGGGCTTTGACCAGTGTCTGGATCATCATGCCGATGATTTTGCCACGCAGCTTCAGAACGCCTGCCCGAACGGTATTGATATCTATTATGAAAACGTTGGCGGTAAGGTCTTTGACGCCGTGCTCCCGCTGCTCAATACCTCCGCGCGGGTGCCGGTATGTGGTCTGGTGAGCGGCTACAATGCCACCGGTCTGCCTGAGGGGCCGGATCGTTTGCCGCTGTTAATGGGCACCATCCTGAAAAAACGCATTCGTATGCAGGGTTTTATCATCGGCCAGGATTACGGACACCGCATCAAAGAGTTCCAGGAAGAGATGGGGCGCTGGGTGCAGGAGGGTAAAATCCACTATCGTGAACAGGTGACCGACGGGCTGGAAAACGCACCGGATGCGCTGATTGGCCTTCTTGAAGGCAAAAACTTTGGCAAAGTCGTGATTCGCGTCGCGGCAGACAATAAATAAACAAGATTATGGCGGGGTAACCCGCCATATTTATTTGTGAAGATACGATATATTGTCTTTAATTAAACCTACACAGCTTTCGTGCCTTCCTTGCGGATGAGCCAAAGAGCGATAAAAAACCCGTGTTTGTACTTTTTGATGTTTATACGCATTTCCCACCACCAGGCATGACGATACAGGATATATCGGACCAACGTCGTTTATTTAAACTGACGTTAATAAATAGCATTAAGTTTTAGCTACAGGAATTGAACATGCTTGATTTGGATCATTTAGAGAAAGCGCAAAGAATCAGTCTTACCATGCAAGTTGAAATCAGTTTGAAAGGGGCATTAATTACAGGCTCGTTGAAACCTGGCGCTCGACTGATTACCAAAGAGATTGCCGATAAATTAGGAACCAGTATCACACCGGTTCGTGAGGCACTTTTGCGTCTGGTCTCCTCAGGGGCGCTGCAGGCCACACCGGCGCAGGCGTTTCTGGTGCCGGAGGTCACGCTGGAACGCTATAACGAGATCACCGCTATCAGGAAACAACTGGAACCAATGGCGGTAGCGGCCGCCTGTCAGCATATGACGCCAGCTAAGCTTGAGACGTTGCGCAAAATGTCGGATGCCTTTCATGAGGCGATGCGCAACGGCAATGTTCAGCAGGCGCTGCACGCGAATCGCGTGTTTCGCTTCACCCTTTATCAGTATGCGGAGATGCCAACGCTCAGCGCATTAATTGAGCAGCTGTGGATACGCATCGGGCCCTGTATTAACTATCTGCATCAGGAGCTCAACGACATCAAAGCGTCGGCGTATCACAACGAGGAGTTACTTGCGGCACTGGAAAGAGGGGATGTTGAAGCCAGCCAGAAAGCGGTGGATAAACTGATTGATGAAGCTAATTCACTTTTACAGCGTCAATATTTTAGCTGAGGAATTATTTAGCAGCCAATCTATATTCCCGTCGTAAAACATTCGCTCCATGAATAAGTCCTGATGGCTTTACGCCATCAGGAACGATATTTAAGATTACGAAAGAGAAAAACAGGCAATAAAATGCCTGTTTTAGTCCTACTCGAAACGATAAGCAACCGACAGGCCAACGCCGTAGTTACGACCCGGAGCCGGTTCGTAATAACGTCCGTTGGATTCGTTGACAATCACCGAGCCGGCATACGTTTTGTCGAACAGGTTATCAACGCGACCAAAGAGATCCAGGCCCCAGTTGCCATAGTTGAACTTATACCCGGTATTCAGACCGACCACCGTGTAGGACGGAGCCTTTGCCGTGTTTTCGTCGTCGGCCATGATATCGCTCATGTAACGCACGTCGGTGCCCGCATACCAGCCTTCCTCAGGCTGCCAGCCAAACGAGGCAAAGCCCATATTGCGGGCAATACCCGGCATCCGGTTGCCGTTACAGTTGTCATCACCGCAGACGTTGGTGCGGTAGGTGGCGTCCAGATATGTCCATGCCATTTTCAGCTTCCAGTTTTCAGCAAACTGCTGATCGAGGGAAACTTCCACCCCCTGACGACGGGTTTTACCGGCGTTTTTGTAGCTGGTACGTCCGCCAGAGCTGGCATCCACCACAATTTCATCGTCGGTGTCGGTGCGGAACAGGGCCGCGGTCAGCAGGCCATTGCCGATGCGGGTTTTGCTACCCACTTCATAGGTATTGTTGGTGGACGGTTTCAGGCCAATGTTCAGGCCGCCCTGGTTATCCGCGCGGTAGGAGAGTTCATTGATGGTGGGGGTTTCAAATCCACGACCTGCCGCAGCGTAAAGGTTCCACGCGTCGGTCACGGCATACTTCACCGCCCCGGCCGGGAGCCACTTGTGATAGCTCGCGTCGCCGCTGTCGTCAGCGTTGCCTGGCGTAACGTAATGATCGTTGGAATCAAACCAGACGGAGCTGTAACGCACCCCGGCATCAACAGAGAGTTTCTGGGTTAACTGCCAGCGGGTTTGCAGGTAGGGATCAACGTTCCACATCAGGTTACGTTCGTTGCGGCGCTTGTCGCCTTTTACGCCGTACTCCGGTACGCCGTTGTTCATCACGAAGTTCTCATACCCGCGACGATCTTCGCTCATGTTTTCGTAGTTCAGGCCGGTGGTAAAGGTCACCGGCACCAGCAGTTCGCCGCGGTGTGTCCAGCGTGTATCGATGCCCTGATAGTGACGCTGCATATCAATCACGCCGCCAGAGTGGGAGGGGCGCAGCTGTGGCTGATAAGGGATCGACTGGTACTGGGTCATTTCACGCTCGCCGGCGTACATCATGACGCTGAGATCGTCCTGCGCGCTGAGCTGGCGGTCATAGCGCAGCCCGGCCTGGGTCTGCTTGATGGTTTTGCGCGTGTTGTACTGATCGCCACGTGGAGACTGGCGCGGGTTATCCTGCCACTCCTGGTAATTCAGTCCACCCGGATCGTTGGCTTTCATGTCCACGCTGTTAAAGATCAGCGTCAACTTGCTGGCATCGTCAATCCGCACGCCCAGTTTGGCATTGGCGAGATTCTTCCGCGCACCGCTGTGATCGCGGTAGCCTTTGGTGGTGAAGCGGGTGGTGGATACGGTGTAATCCACATCGCCCGCGTGTGTGCCGTCGCCCATCGCGCCGGTGGCTTTCATCCCGTAGCGCCAGGTACCGTAACTGCCGTAATAGCTGCTGGCCTCAATGGTCGGCGGCTGTTGACCGGTCTGGGTGTTGATGTTGATCACGCCGCCGGAGGCGTTGCCATACAGGGCAGAGAAGGGGCCGCGCAGCACTTCCACGCTCTCAACGCTGGAGAGATCGATGTTAGAGGTCTGGCCCTGGCCGTCTGGCATGGTCGCCGGGATCCCGTCCACGTACATTCGAATACCGCGCACCCCGAAGGTGGAGCGTGCACCAAACCCACGCATCGACAGCTGCAGATCCTGGGCGTAGTTCTGGCGGTTCTGAATTTGCAGGCCCGGGACGCTACCAAGCGATTCCGAGAGGTTAATGCGTGGCGCGGCGTGACGCATATCATCGCCGTTCACGACGCTGACCGCCGCCGGGGTATCAAGCTCCGATACCGTTTGTGGGGTGGCGCTGACAATCAGGGTCTGTTCATCCGCGCCCATTGCGGTGAGGGGCGAAAAGATAACAGGAGCCAGCAGCAGTGGAAGCGTAGCCCTATGGGCAGAAATGATTTTCATGAAATAAACCGGTTAAGGATAAGAAACGTACCAAATGGAACATGTGCATATATGTTAAAACTTTTGTAAATGCTTTGAAAACTATAACCGCACATTGCGTTAAGGAAAGGCGAAGCGGAAAAGAAAAACTCCACATTTTGCCGATTAATGATTACTATTCTCATTAACAAAACGGCAATGCCATGACGTTGCCGACCGGAAGTGATGTCAGCAGTACACCCCCTCTAGTGAAAAAGGAATTGTTATGTCTTTACGTCATCTGTGCTCGCCGCGTCTGCGTCGTTCTCTGTTGTGTAGCGCTTTACTGCTTGCCGGTACCTTCCAGGTGCATGCTGGCGAAGAGATGTTGCGCAAAGCGGTAGGCAAAGGCGCGTATGAAATGGCCGTGAGCCAGCAGGAGAATGCGCTGTGGGTTGCGACATCACAAAGCCGTAAAATGGATAAAGGCGGAATTGTGTATCGCCTCGATCCGGTCACACTGGACGTGACGCAGGTTATTCATAACGATCTTAAACCGTTTGGCGCCACCCTGGATTCGGCCTCCCAGACGCTGTGGTTGGGCAACACCATCAACGGTGCCGTGACCGCCATTGATGCCAAAACGGGCGAGGTGAAAGGGCGCCTGGTTCTGGACGACCGCAAACGCAGTGACACGGTCAAACCGCTGCAGCCACGCCAGCTGGTGGCGGATGATGCCACCCACACCGTGTACATCACCGGGGTCGGTAAAGAGAGCGTGATCTGGGTGGTGGATGGCACAACGCTGAAGCTGAAGGATACCATCGCCAATACCGGTACTTACGGCACCGGTCTGGCGCTGGATGCGCAGGCGAAACGACTCTATACCACCAACGCCGATGGTGAACTGGTGACAATTGATACCGCCAGCAACAAAATCATCAGCCGCAAAAAGGTGCAGGATGATGGTAAAGAGCACTTCTATCTGAACCTGAGTCTGGATACGGCCGGGCAGCGTGCCTTCCTGACCGATTCAAAACAGCCGGAAGTGCTGGTGGTGAGCCTGAAGGATGGCAGCGTGATTGAGAAGATCGCGACGCCAGAGTCGCTGGCGGTGCTCTTTAACCCGACGCGCAACGAAGCGTACGTGACGCATCGTGAAGCCGGAAAGGTGAGCGTGATTGATACCAAAACCTACAAAGTGACGAAAACCTTCGACACGCCGGTCTATCCAAACAGCCTGGCGCTCTCTGCCGATGGCAAAACGCTGTACGTGACGGTGAAACAGAAATCCACCCGTCAGCAGGAAGCGACCCAGCCTGACGATGTGGTACGTATCGCGCTCTAATGCGGGCATTGCCCGGAGGCGCTGCGCTTACCGGGCCTACAAAACCCTGAAATGTAGGCCGGGTAAGGCGAAGCCGCCACCCGGCTTTTTTTATTAACGCGAGGTCTCTTCCACCAGCGGGCCGTCGTGTTTTTCATCGTCATGATGAACCGGCGCGGTGCTGTGGATTTCATGCACGCGCTTACGCACGCCAAACCAGCCGGCAATCAGCAGAACGGCCAGCAGCGGAATGGTGGCGATGGTATAGGTGCCGTTCGGGTAGTCGAACGCCATCAGTACCAGCACGCTGAACAGGAACAGCAGGGTGAGCCATGAGGTCACCGGAGCACCTGGCATCTTGAAGCTCACGTCAGCCGCTTTGCCCTCTTTAATGGCTTTGCGCAGACGCATCTGGCAGACCACGATAAAGGCCCAGGAGGCGATAATCCCCAGCGCGGCCACGTTCAGCACGATCTCGAACACGCGGGACGGTACCAGGTAGTTCAGGAACACGCCAAACACGTAGACCACCAGCGTCGCCAGGATACCGGCATATGGCACCTGCTGCTTGCTCATCTTCGACATAAACTTCGGCGCAGAGCCGCCCATCGACATGGAGCGCAGAATACGGCCGGTAGAATAGAGGCCAGAGTTCAGGCTGGAGAGCGCCGCGGTCAGCACTACGATGTTCATGATACTGCCCACGTATGGCACGCCGAGCTTAGAAAAGAAGGTCACAAACGGGCTCTGACCCGCCTGGTAGGCGTTCCATGGCAGCAGCAGAACCAGCAGCACCACAGAACCCACATAGAACAGACCGATACGCCAGATCACGCTGTTAATGGCTTTTGGCACCATGGTCTGCGGGTCTTTACATTCGCCCGCCGCCGTACCCACCAGTTCGATAGAGGCAAAGGCGAACACCACGCCTTGCACCAGAACCAGCGCCGGCAGCAGACCGTGCGGGAAGAAGCCGCCGTTATCGGTTATCAGATGGAAGCCGGTTGCATTGCCGTCCAGCGGCTTACCGCTGCCAAGGAAGACGGTACCCACGACCAGGAAAATCACAATCGCCAGCACTTTTACCAGTGCAAACCAGAACTCCATCTCGGCGAACCACTTCACGCCGATCATGTTCATGGTGCCGACAATCGCCAGGGCGCCAAGCGCAAAGACCCACTGCGGGATATCGCCAAACGCGCCCCAGTAGTGCATATACAGCGCAACGGCAGTGATATCGACGATACCGGTCATCGCCCAGTTAACGAAGTACATCCAGCCAGCGACGTAGGCGGCTTTTTCACCGAGAAATTCGCGGGCGTAAGAGACAAAGCTGCCGCTGGAAGGGCGATGCAGTACCAGTTCGCCCAGCGCGCGAAGAATGAAGAAGGAGAAGATCCCGCACACCAGATAGACGAGGGCGAGAGCCGGGCCAGCCATCTGCAGACGTGCACCAGCACCTAAAAACAGACCTGTACCGATAGCGCCGCCGATGGCGATCATTTGAACCTGACGGTTGCCCATCGCTTTGTGGTAGCCCTCTTCATGGGAGTTTAACCAGCGACGTTTAGCAGCATGATGATCGGCTGCGCTTTTATTGCTTGTTTTCATTGAGTTACCTGTTTGCCTGTCTGAACCATTATCGTGATAGTCCTGCCTGGCAGAGAGCATACAAACGATTGCTTCTGCGCAAACACATGTCGCCTTCCCAGTCATTCTGCGTATGGATAAGGCGAAACATGGCGAGGCATCCTACCTGCAATTGATAAGCGACGCAAAATATAACCGTGCCGAAAGTGATGCACGTCGAAGGAAATCGTGTGGTCAGAGCAGACGGGGATCACAACGCGCTGAATCGTGGTGAGTTTTTAGACAAAAGATTCGCGGATTGATGATTTAAACATCAGTGGCGCTTATCAGTTGCTCAGTGGAACTAGCGGAAGGTAAACGCTATGATCGGTTTGGTTTTTATTCTGCCAGAACGAGGCTAACGGTGAAAATTAATGTAATCGGCACCAGCGGAAGTGGAAAAACCACGCTGGCAAGACAGATCGCTGATGAGCTGGCTATTCCTTATATTGAAATGGACAAGCTTTACTGGCGCCCAAACTGGCAGGGCACAGCAGATGATGCGTTTCTGGAAAAACTGGAGCATGCATTAAGCGCTTCTCAAAACTGGGTGTTCGATGGCAACTATAACCGCACGCGCCCCGTTAAATGGCGCAATGTGGATCTGGTCGTCTGGGTGGACTATGGATTTGTCCGTACGCTGTATCAGGCCGTTATCCGGGCGATCAAGCGGGCCTGGCATCAACACGAACTCTGGCCGGGAACGGGCAATAAAGAGAGTTTCCGGCGCGCCTTCCTCAGCAGAGAGTCCATTATCATCTGGACGATTAAAACCTGGCGCAACAACCGCAGGCGTTATCAGGTCGATATGCAAAACCCGGACTACGCACACATACGCTTTATCCGTATTACCCGCCGCGCTCAGGCGGAAACGCTGATTTCCTCCTTAAAGTCTTATTCTTAACAGGGTTTTATATATCTGATTTCCGGCAAACCAAATGTAAATTAATTGTTTCTCAACGGTGAAATACGCCTTTATTAATAACGACATGTTAAGTCAAACGAGAACGCAACATGTCCTGGCGAATCAGCATTCTGGATAAAAGCCCCATCGCTGAAAATGAAACAGCCGCCGATGCGCTGGCGCGAACCCTGGCGCTGGCGCAACAGGCGGAAACTCTCGGTTATCACCGTTTCTGGATTGCCGAACACCACAACACCCCACAGTTGGCCAGCCCCTCGCCGGAGTTATTGATTGCCTGGATCCTCGGGCAGACAACGCGTATCCGCGTGGGATCGGGCGGCGTCATGCTGCAACACTACAGCCCGTATAAAGTTGCAGAAAATTTCAATCTCCTGGCTGCCCTGGCTCCCGGACGCGTGGATCTGGGCGTTGGAAAAGCGCCTGGCGGTCTGCCGCTCTCCACCCGCGCGTTGCAACTCGGTCTGAATCAGCAGGAAAAGGGCAGCTTTGCCGAACAGCTGGCGCAGCTCGATAGCTGGATCCGTCCTGAAAATCAGTCCGCGGAGGAGGCGGTGCGCGCCACGCCGTTGCCGCCGGTTCCGGCGCAAGGATTTCTGCTGGGGGCGAGTGTCGAAAGTGCTCTGCTGGCCGCAAAGCTCAACTGGCATTTTGTCTTTGCTGCTCACCTGAATGGCGATCCCGACCTGCTGCGCGAGGTCATCACCACCTGGCGTGAACACAGCGCCCGGGAGGTGATTGTGGCGGTGCAGGTCATTGTGGCGGACTCTCAGGCCCAGGCGCACTCGCTGGCACAAAAGGTTGAAGTCTGGGGCGTGGAGCTGGCAAACGGCCAGCGCGTTACGGTGGCCAGCGAAGAGCAAGCCTATGCGTTTGCGCGTCAGGCAGGCAGCGAGCCGCTGCGTATAGCGCGTCGCGCGCAGTCGCTGGTGGCCGGGACCGCTGAGTCGGTACTGGCACAACTGGACGCTCTGCATCACCAGTGGGGGATTGACGAATTCATTATCGACACACCGGTTGCGGACGGCGCCGCGCGCGTGCAGTCCCTGCGTCTGCTGGCGCAGGCGCAACTTAACAGGGAGGTCAACGTATGCGTTTTGGCGAACAACTGATTGCCTGGCGTCGTGAGCTGCACCAGCACCCGGAGCTGTCGGGCCAGGAGGTGGAAACAACCGCCCGTTTGCACCAGTGGCTGACCCATGCCGGTATTACGCCGCTACCTTATGACTTGCCTACCGGGCTGGTGGCGGAGATCGGCACCGGCAACAAACTGATTGCCCTGCGGGCAGACATTGATGCCTTACCGATCGAAGAGCGCAGCGGGGTGGCGTTTAGCTCGCAGAGTGCGGGAGTGATGCACGCCTGCGGTCATGACATCCACACCAGCGTGATCCTCGGGGCGGCATTAAAACTAAAAGAACGTGAAGCGTTGCTCAACGGTCGCGTGCGGATCCTGTTCCAGCCTGCCGAAGAGAACTTTGGCGGTGCGAAGAGCATGGTGCGGGCCGGGGCGTTACGTGACGTCAGCGCCATCTTCGGGATGCACAACGAGCCGGGGTTGCCGGTGGGTGAGTTTGCCACCCGCGGCGGGCCGTTCTATGCCAACGTCGATCGGTTTGTGATCCGCATTACCGGCAAAGGTGCTCATGCCGCACGGCCTCATGAAGGCAACGACGCGATTGTGCTGGCAAGCCAGCTTGTTACCGCGTTGCAGAGCGTCGCCAGTCGCAACGTGAATACGCTGGACTCCGTTGTGCTGAGCGTAACGCGCATTGCGGGCGGCAATACATGGAACGTCCTGCCGGAAAGCGTTGAGCTGGAAGGGACGCTGCGCACGCATCGCACGGAAGTTCAGCAGAACGTCAAAGCGCGCGTCGGTGAAATCGCTGCCGGATTCGCCAGCGCCTTCAGTGCTCAGATTGATATCACCTGGTATGCCGGACCGACTGCGCTGGTCAATGACGAGCATTGGGCGGCGTTTGCCACGTCGGTCGCCCGGGAAGCGGGGTATGAAACGCAGCATGCCGAGTTGCATATGGGCGGAGAGGATTTTGCAGTCTATCTGCAGCAGATCCCCGGCGCGTTTGTCAGCATTGGCAGCAATAGCCCGTATGGTTTACATCACCCGGCCTTTAATCCGGACGAAGCATTAATTGAGCCGGCTGCCCGTTATTTTGCACAGCTTGCGGAAAAAGCCCTGCAACACGTTTAATTCAGAAGAGGTGAATATGTCTGCAACCCGACAATTGCGGCTGGGGACCATTTTGCACGGTGCTTCCGGGAATATGTCCGCCTGGCGCCATCCTGCGGCGGTGGCCGATGCCAGTATTAATTTTGATTTCGTCAAAGCGACGGCGTTAAAAGCAGAGGAGGGCAAGCTCGACTTTTTATTCGTAGCGGATGGCCTCTACATAAATGAGAAGTCGATCCCGCATTTTTTAAATCGCTTTGAGCCGTTAACGGTGCTCTCCGCGCTGGCGAGCATTACCTCGCGTCTGGGGCTGGTGGGCACGTTATCCACCTCCTACAGCGAACCTTTTACCGTGGCGCGCCAGTTTGCCAGCCTGGATCATCTGAGCAACGGCCGTGCGGGCTGGAACGTTGTGACCTCGCCGCTGGAAGGGTCGGCCAGGAACTTCTCGCGTGAAAAACACCCCGAGCACGCGCTGCGCTACCGCATTGCGGATGAGTATCTCGATGTGGTGAAAGGGCTGTGGGACTCGTGGGAAGGCGATGCCTTTGTGCGCAACAAAGAGAGTGGTCAGTTTTTTGACCCCGCCAAACTGCATACCCTGGATCACCGGGGTGATTTCTTCCAGGTTGCCGGGCCACTCAATATTGGTCGCACGCCGCAGGGACGTCCGATAGTGTTCCAGGCGGGCGCATCGGACGACGGTAAAAAGCTGGCTGCGAAGCATGCCGATGCGATCTTCACCCACCATGAAACTCTCGAAGAAGCACAAGCGTTCTACCGTGATGTGAAGCAGCAGCTGGAAAATAACGGTCGTCGTGCCTCTGATTTGCACATCTTCCAGGGCGTGAGCGTGATTGTCGGAAAAGATGCCGAAGATGTGGAAAACCAGTACCAGACCACCGCGGCGCTGGTGTCGGTTAAGGATGCCCTCAATTATCTCGGACGCTATTTCGAACATTACGATTTCAGTCAGTATCCGCTTGACGAGCCGTTCCCGGACCTTGGCGATCTGGGGAAAAACAGCTTCCGCAGCACCACGGATGAGATAAAGCGTAATGCCCGCGAACGTCAGCTGACGCTGCGTCAGGTCGCGCTGGAAGCGGCCTCACTACGCCCCCGTTTTTCCGGTACGCCGGAGCAGGTGGCGGACGGCCTGCAGGCGTGGTTCGACGGCTATGCAGCCGACGGCTTCATCATCCAGGGCGGGACACCCGATACCTTCCCGCGCTTTGTTGACCAGGTGGTGCCGGTGCTACAGGCCCGCGGCCTGTTTCGCACTGACTACCCCGGGACCACACTGCGCGACAGCCTGGGCCTGGACGAACCCAAAAATCAGTTCACACAACAATAAAAGAGAACCCGCTATGCATAAACCATCGCTTATTCTGGCGCTCGCGCTGGCCTTTACCCCTGCCGTCTGGGCAGAGAATGTGAACATTAACGGCACTGGCGTGAGTATTGAGGCCAACAAAACGCCGATCAATACCGCCAAAAACGGTGATGCCATCGCGCAGTTGCCGAAAGATTATCGCTTTGCCGTGCCGGGGAAATTTACCGTCGCGGTGGCGGGCCTCAATCAACCGCCGCTGACGGTTTTCTCGGATGACAACAAAACGCTTCTGGGAAGCGAAGTTGACGTGGCCCGTCTGGTGGCGGACAGCCTGGGGCTGGAGCTGAACGTGGTGCCAACCTCTTGGGAGGACTGGCCGCTGGGGGTGGCCTCCGGGAAATACGATGCGGCGATCAGCAACATCACCGTGACTAAAGCGCGTAAGGAGAAGTTTGATTTCGCCACCTACCGTAAGGATTCGCTCGGTTTCTATGTGAAATCAACCAGCCCAATCACATCCCTGCAGAAGGCGGAGGACATTGCCGGGCTGCGCATTATTGTGGGCTCAGGCACTAACCAGGAGGCCATCCTGCTGGCATGGAATGCCGAAAACCTTAAGAAGGGACTGAAACCGTTTACCCCGGTCTACACCAAAGATGATGCGGCACAAACACTGGCGCTCCAGTCCGGGCGTGCGGATGCGTATTTTGGCCCAAACGTGATTGGCGCGTGGAAAGCGACGCTGACCGGTAAAACCAAACTGGTCGGTAGCGTTGACGGCGGCTGGCCGAAGGCGGCGCATATTGCGGTGACGCTGAAAAAAGGCAGCGGCCTGGTGGAACCGGTGCAGACCGCGCTTAATGGCGTGATCAAAAACGGCGATTACGACAAAGTGCTGAACCGCTGGGGAGAAGGGGTGGAACGCATCCCGCAGTCGGAAGTCAACCCGGCCGGTCTGGGTGATTAAGGAGGCGTTATGAGCGAACAATTTCGTGACGTTTCGCCGGAAGATGCCGATCTTCAGCCCATCATCAATGGGCTGTACGGTGAATACGCTGCCCGCTACGGTGACTATTTTTCGAAAGATGCTGAGGTCGAGCTCACCGAGTGGTATCTGGCGCCGCAGGGGCTGTTTATCGTCCTGGAGCGTGACGGGAAGATTATTGCCACCGGGGCGTACAAACCCTTCGACGAACGCACCGCAGAAATCAAACGCATCTGGACGGACAAAAGCCTGCGTCAGCAGGGGCTTGCGGGGCGCGTGGTGCAGGAGCTGGAGCGCCGGGCGGTGCTGGCAGGCTACAGCCAGATCTACCTGACCACCGGTTTTCGCCAGCCGGAAGCGGTACGGCTCTATCTTAGCCAGGGTTACCAGCCGCAGTTCGATCTCAACCGCGATCCGGAAGAGTACAGCCAGCCCCCGTTTGATGGTCGGTTGCGTTTCACCAAAACGCTGGTTCGTGAAGCGTTAAGTAAAACCGCATGAGGTACGATGATGAGCAACGTTGAAACCATAAAAGTGGTCCCGGCGCGTTATCCGCTGCGGTCCGTCGGTGCCGTGGTGGCGCTGTTTGTCCTGGCGGTCGTTGTCCAGTCCGTCGCCTTTAACCCGCGCTGGGAGTGGTCTGTGTTTGCCCGCTGGTTCTTCGACCCGGTGATCCTTGAAGGCGTCGGCCAGACATTACTGCTGACGCTGATCGGCACTGCGCTGAGCGTGATTTTGGGCGGTATGCTGGCGCTGGCGAGACTCTCGTCATCCTGGCTGCTGAGCAGCCTGGCCTGGGGCTATATCTGGCTGTTTCGCTCGCTGCCCCTGATTGTAGTGCTGATCATCCTTTATAACTTTTCCTATCTCTACGACACGCTCTCGCTCGGGGTGCCGTTCACCGGCATGACCTGGGGCAGCTTTGAAACCATCAATGTGCTGGGGCAATTCTCTACCGCCGTTGTCGGGCTAACGCTGGTGCAGAGCGCCTATACCGCGGAGATCATTCGCGGGGGCTTCCTCGGCGTGGATCATGGTCAGTATGAAGCGGCCGCTGCGTTGGGGCTGCCGGCGTGGCGTCGTACGGTGCGGATCATTCTGCCTCAGGCGCTGCGCACCATACTGCCGTCCGGGTTTAACGAAATCATCAGTCTCGCGAAGGGGACGGCGATGGTTTACGTGCTGGCCATGCCGGAGCTGTTCTACACCATCCAGATGATTTACAACCGCACACAGGAGGTGATCCCGCTGCTGATGGTGGGGGCCGCCTGGTACCTGGTGATTACCACCGTGTTGTCCGCTATCCAGTATGGTGTTGAGCGGGGACTGGCCCGCAGCGAACGTCGCTCGGCGGTGAATCAGAACCGTACCCTCAGCCGTACCCGTTCCCGTTCCGTCACCACCACACCCGCACAGGAGCCCGTCCATGCAAGCCTCTCATGAAGGACATATTTCCATTACCGGCGTCAGTAAATTCTTTGGTCGCCATAAAGCGCTCGATAACGTGTCGCTTGAGATCCCACCGGGATCCGTCACGGTGATCCTCGGACCGTCCGGCTCCGGTAAATCGACCCTGCTGCGTACCATCAACCACCTTGAGCGCGTCGACGAAGGGTTTATTCAGATTGACGGGGATTACATCGGCTATCGCCGTCGGGGTGACAAACTCTACGAGTTAAAAGAGAAAGAGATCCTCAAACAGCGCGTCAATGTGGGTTATGTGTTCCAGAACTTTAATCTCTTCCCGCATCTCACGGTGCTGGAAAACCTGATTGAAGCGCCTGTCGCCCATAAAAAACTGAGCAAAAAAGAGGCCGTTGAGCAGGCGTATAGCCTGCTGGATGTGGTGGGGCTGCGTGATAAAGCGGATGCCTGGTCGCGCCATCTCTCCGGCGGGCAGCAGCAGCGCATCGCCATTGCCCGCGCGCTGGCGCTGCGTCCGCGAGTCATGCTGTTTGATGAACCCACCTCGGCGCTAGACCCGGAGCTGGTGGGCGAAGTGCTGGATGTCATCAAGAAACTTGCCCGTTCCGGCACCACGCTGGTGGTGGTCACCCATGAGATCGGCTTCGCCAGAGAAGTGGCTGATCAGGTGGTGTTTATGGTCGACGGTAAAATTGTGGAGCAGGGCAGCAGCGATGAGGTGCTGAACCGGCCATCGCACGCGCGAACGCGTCAGTTCCTTTCCCGAGTCCTGTAAGGAGTACCCATGAAATATGGACTTCTGGCAGGGCTGGCCTTTACCGCCGCCAGCAATGCCAGTATTGATTTAAAAGCCAACGAGCAGCCGCTGCCGGTGACGGTGGATCAGCAGGCGGTGGCGAAGATCCCCGCTCATTACAAATTTGTTGAGCCGGGAACGCTCACGGTGGCCATTTCTGCGCTTAACTCACCGCCGCTGGCCCTGCTTGCCAGCGATAACCGTACGCGAATCGGCAGCGATCCGGATATCGCCCGGCTGCTGGCAGGCAGCCTGGGGCTAAAACTGAAGCTCGTTCCCACCGCCTGGGAAGACTGGCCGCTGGGGATCACCTCCGGGCGCTATGACGTGGCGCTGGTGAACATTGCGGTGACCGAACAGCGCAAAGAGAAGTTTGATTTTGCGACCTATCGCGTCGATTCGCTGGCGTTTACGGTGAAATCCACCAGTCCGGTGCGGTCGATTAACGGTCCTGAAGATCTTGCGGGTAAAAAGGTTATTGTCGGATCCGGCACCAATCAGGAGCGCATCCTCTTAGGCTGGAACGAGGAGAATAAAAAGGCCGGGCGTGAGCCCGCGCTGCCGGTGTACCTGACGGATGATGCCTCGGGCAATCTTTATATTCAGTCCGGGCGGGCGGATGTGTTCTTTGGACCACAGTCGGTCGCGGCGTATAAAGCCGCGCTGACCGGTAAAACGCGCGTTGTCGGGCTGGGCCCGAAAAAAGCGTATGTCGCCACGACCACCAAAAAAGGCAATCAACTGGTCTACGCCCTGCAGGCCGCGCTGGACGGCGCGATCACGCGCGGGGAGTATCAGAAGGTGCTGGCGCGCTGGGGGGAGCAGGGCGAAGCGGTGTCACACTCGGAGGTTAACCCGCCTGGGATCACGTATTAATTGTGCTCTACACTTAGGATTTTCACTCCTGAGAGGGCAACATGATCAAACTTTATGGTGCACCCGGCTGGGGCTCGGCAATCAGCGAAGTGATGCTGACTCTGGCAGACATCCCTTACGAGTTTATTAATGTGGACGGGTTTGATGCGCCCGGACCGCAGCGCGAATTGCTGCAAAGACTCAATCCATTGTGTCAGGTGCCGACACTGGCGCTGGAAAATGGCGCGATCATGACCGAAACAGCCGCCATCGCCCTGATGGTGCTCGACAGGTGTCCCGAACTGGCGCCGCCCGTCGGACAGGCAGAACGTCAGCAGTTTCAACGCTTGCTTATCTGGTTTGTCGCGAACGTCTATCCGACCTTTACCTATGCCGATTATCCCGAACGCTGGGTGCCTGACGCACCGGAACAACTGAAGAAAAATTGTATCGAATACCGCAAATCCCTCTATTTGTGGTTCGATAGCCAGCTCAAAGCGGCCCCGTTTGCGCTGGGTGAACAGCTTACGTTACTCGACGTCTATATTGCGGTCGCACGTACCTGGGGGCCACGGCATGCGTGGTTTGCCGAGAATACGCCAAAGATAACGGCCATTGCAGACGCCGTGTGTCAGCTTCCTGAACTGCACAAGGTGTTAAAGGCAAACGGCATTATCTGATAACGTGTAAACCTGATTCATAACAGGAAGCCTGCACATGCCACATGTAGATATCAAATGTTTTCCCCGGGATTTAAACGACGAACAAAAAAACGCGCTGGCGGCTGATATTGCCGAGGTGATAATTCGTCATTTCAACAGTAAAGACAGTTCAGTGTCGGTGGCGTTAAACCAGGTTAATCCTGAAGACTGGAAAGCGCAGGTCTGGGACAGCGAAATTGGCCCGAAGCTGGATTCGTTGATTAAAAAGCCCGGCTATTCGATGTAATTTTATTTGCCGGGCAGCGGCCTCGTTGACCCGGCATTTAAGTTTCTCCCGACATTTCGCAAAAATCGATAATACGATCCTGTGACGTTTCCGTTACACTTTCCCTCTCTAAAACTTTCACGAAATCATCTGGTAAGCACAGCAGTTGCGTTAAATTCAGTACAGGATAATTTTCTCATGACAAAATTACCTCAGTTCTCACTCGCCTTTTTTCATCCTCGTTACTGGCTCAGCTGGACAGGCATTGCAGCGCTCTGGTGCATTGTGCAGCTCCCGTATTCCCTTTTATTAAGAATCGGACACGGGCTTGGTCGTCTGGCCATGCGTTTGCTTCCCCGTCGTGTGGACATCGCACGCCGCAACCTTGAGCTCTGTTTTCCCGACATGAAAAAGGATGAGCGCGAAAAGCTACTGCAGCGTAATTTTGAATCGGTTGGCATGGGCGTCATCGAAACCGGGATCGCCTGGTTCTGGCCTGACTGGCGTGTGCGTAAATGTTTCAGCGTCAGCGGATATGAACATATGGAAGCGGCCTGGGCCCGCGGAAATGGCGTGGTGCTCATCGGTATGCATTTTCTCACGCTTGAACTGGGGGCGAGGATCTTTGGCATGCTCAACCCGGGTGTCGGTGTTTATCGCCCTAACAATAATGCGCTGCTGGACTGGCTGCAGACGCGCGGCCGTCTGCGCTCAAATAAAACCATGCTGGATCGCTATGACCTGAAGGGCATGATCCGCGCCCTGAAGCAGAATGACATTCTCTGGTATGCCCCGGATCACGACTACGGTAAAACCAACAGCGTGTTTGTACCGTTCTTTGCGGTTCCTGATGCCGCGACAACCGCCGGAAGTTATATGCTGGTGAAGAGTGCCAGACCGGCGGTGATCCCGTTCGTTCCACGCAGAAAGGCAGACGGCAGCGGTTACGAACTGATTATTCTTGAAGATATCGGCGAAACGCTGCAGGGCGGTGATAAAGCGTCGGTAGCCACGCAAATGAACAGGGCGATTGAGCGCGCGGTGCTGATGGCGCCGGAGCAATATATGTGGTTGCACCGACGCTTCAAAACCCGTCCTGAAGGCCAGCCGGACAGATATGTGCGCAAAAAAAGCGTGGTCACTTCCAACAGTACTGTATCTACAGGCGACATGCCTGAACAGTCAGGCATTCAGCACTAAAGTATGCCCTCACCGTAACGTGAGGGCAGGCCGACGGCTACAGCGCAGCCCTGCGGTACGGGGCATAATCTGCTTGCCACCAGGTCTCTTCAATCCGCGCCAGCAACATCTCATCCTCCATGGCTGGCGCAACACCTTGCTCAATGGCCGCTCGGGCGACGGCAAACGCGATATGGCGTGACACCGTTTCTATATGATCCACCGGCGGCAATAATCCACCTTTTTCGGTTGTCACCAGCGGCGACTGCGCGGCCAGGCTGCAGCTTGCCGCCATCAGCATCTCCTCGGTGACCCGGCGTGCATGGCAGGCCAGAATACCCAGCCCCAGCCCGGGGAATACATAGGCGTTATTACACTGGGCAATATCGTACTGCTCGCCCTGCCAGAACACCGGCGCAAACGGGCTGCCGGTGGCGACGAGCGCGGCGCCCTGTGTCCAGGCAATGAGATCCTGCGGTTGCGCCTCCGCGCGGGATGTGGGGTTAGAAAGCGGCATAATCACCGGGCGCGGGCAGTGGCGATGCATCTCTTTCACAATCTCTTCGCTGAAGAGGCCCGGCTGGCCTGAGACCCCAATCATTACCGTCGGATGCGCGTTTTTAACCACGTCCATCAGCGAAATATTGTTCGACTCAACCTGCCAGTCGCGGATCGCCTCGCGCGCCGTGAGCAGGTTTTTCTGGAAGTCGAGGAGGTTGGTCATATCGTCAGTCAGCAGGCCAAAGCGATCGACCATAAAGACCCGACTGCGGGCTTCGGCTTCGGTTAGCCCGTCATCCATCATCAGCGCCACGATTTTTTCGGCGATGCCGCAACCGGCGGATCCGCTCCCCAGGAAGACCACGCGCTGATCGCGAACACGGGTCCCGGCAGCATGGGCGGCAGCAATCAGCGTGCCCGCGGTCACGGCGGCGGTACCCTGGATATCGTCGTTGAAACAGCACAGCTGGTCGCGGTAGCGCTGCAGCAGTCTGGTGGCGTTTTTCTGCGCGAAATCCTCAAACTGCAGCAATACATTGGGCCAGCGCTGCTTCACGGTACTGATAAACATGTCCATAAACTCGGCGTACTGATCGTCGCTGATGCGTGGGTGACGCCAGCCCATATACATGGGATCGTCCAGATGCTGCTGATTATTGGTACCGACATCGAGCATAATCGGAAGGGTAGACGCCGGGTGGATCCCACCACAGGCGGTA
>NZ_JAMJFW010000023.1:0-75008 GCF_023544405.1 Enterobacter cloacae complex sp. OE43NF | reverse complement strand
TTGGGGTGAGGGCATCAGGCCGCACAACGTTACTGCCAGCTCACCTCGCCTTTCGGCTCATACGCATTCACGTCGATCGGTGAATTCTGCTCGATAAACTGCTTCAGAACCTCGGCATCAATAAAGCCGGTATTCACATAGCCCGGTTTATTATCGATGTGCGGATAACCGTCGCCGCCGGTGGCGTTAAAGCTTAAGGTTGCCAGACGGTAGGTTTTCGCGGGATCAACCGGCTCACCCTTGATTTTGAGATCGTTGAGCTTGCCGCCTTTGGCCACAAAGCTGACGTTAGCGAACTGCGGATAAGCGCCGGAGTCCGGCTTCATCTGCGCCACGGCGGTAAGGTACTCAATCACCTCTTTCCCGCTCATATCGGCATAAACCACCACGTTGCCAAACGGCTGCACCTTCAGCACATCTTTATAGGTGATATTCCCGCCTTCGATGGAATCACGGATCCCGCCGCCGCTCATCACACCAAAATCAGCGCCGGTGCGCGCGATTTGTGCCGCCAGCACCAGGTGACCCATATTGGTCTGTACGAAACGGACTTTGCTGCGGTCCCCTTCCAGACGCCCGTTCAGCGTACCGATTTTCACGTCCAGCTGCGCTTTGCCTTTATTCTGGAACGGGGTTAACAGGGAGAGCATCTGTGGGTTCTCGGGGATCTCCGGGGTGTAGAGCACGCGCTCACTTTTCCCGTCCGGGTAGGTCACTTTTTTCTTCAGGTTGACCGGGATGAGCTGATAATGCACCAGTTTCATCTCGCCGTTACGGAACTCAAAGTCGGCACGGCCAACGTATTTACCCCACTCGTGCGCCTGCACAATCCAGATCCCGTTCTGACGGTCTGGTGCACACGGCGTGCCGGGAACATAATCCACCTGCTTTTTATTCTCCGAGGCCATGCACACCGGATCTTGTGAGTGACCACCCACAATCATTGCCAGCGAGCCCGCAGGGAGGCTGCGCGCCATTTCAACGTCGCCCGGTGCGTTAGAACCATGCTCGCCGTTGTCGTAATGTCCCATATGGGTGGTGGCGATGATCACGTCCGGTTTTTCGTTTTGCTGCAACTCCTGAATCACCAGCTTCGCTTCGTCTGCCGGTTTACGGAATTCGATATCGGTAAAGAACTCAGGGTTGCCAATTTTTGCCGTATCGTCCGTGGTGAGGCCAATCACCGCGATTTTCAGATCCTGACGCTTAAACAGCGCCCACGGTTTAAACAGGCGTTCACCGGTGCTTTTCTGATAGATATTGGCGGAGAGGAACGGGAATTTGGACCATTTTTCCTGCTGGCGCAGCACGCTCAGTGGGTTATCAAACTCATGGTTTCCGACGGCCATTGCATCGTAACCGATTAAATTCATGCCACGAAAATCAGGCTCGGCATCCTGTAAATCGGACTCCGGCACGCCGGTATTGATATCGCCACCCGATAACAGCAGCACGCTGCCCCCTTCGGCGGCAACCTCTTTACGAATGCCATCCACCAGCGTTTTTTGCGCGGAGAGACCATATTCGCCATACTCGCTGCGCCAGAAATGGCCGTGGTGATCGTTGGTATGCAGGATCGTAATTTTATACGTTTTGTCTTTTTCATACGCCTGTGCGGGCAGGCTTGCCAGACCCCAGGCGGCGAGCAGCGCCAACGCGACGCCATGCTTCATTAACTTCATCTTCTCTCTCCCTGACCAATAGACAAACGCAAAAATTACAGTGAGTAACAAGAATAGACAAATAAGTTTTCATAATTGCGACTTTCTTCAAATGTCTCTGGCAGGTATGTTAGTTGGATAATAATTACCCCCTGCATTTTTCATCACTAACGACGTGGTATTTATGGCAATCAGTGAATCAACCCAGCCCGTTTCGGGCGCGCCGGCGTCGCCGCCACCCTCGCGCACCTCATTTAAAGTCTTAGGCGCTATTAGCCTCTCCCATCTGCTCAACGACATGATCCAGTCGCTGATCCTGGCGATTTACCCGCTGCTGCAATCCGAGTTTTCATTAACCTTCGTGCAGATCGGGATGATCACCCTGACCTTCCAGCTGGCCTCTTCGCTACTGCAACCTATCGTCGGTTACTGGACGGATAAATATCCGATGCCGTGGTCGCTGCCGATTGGCATGTGCTTCACCCTGAGCGGGCTGGTGCTGCTGGCTATGGCGGGAAGTTTTGAAGCGGTGCTGCTTGCCGCCGCACTGGTGGGAACCGGCTCGTCGGTCTTCCATCCGGAGTCCTCCCGCGTGGCACGTATGGCCTCCGGCGGGCGCCACGGGCTGGCGCAATCACTCTTCCAGGTGGGCGGTAATTTTGGCAGTTCCCTCGGCCCGCTGCTGGCGGCAGTGATCATCGCGCCGTACGGCAAGGGTAACGTCGCCTGGTTTGTGCTGGCCGCCCTGCTGGCAATCGTTGTGCTCGCCCAGATCAGCCGCTGGTATGCCGCACAGCACCGTGTAAACAAAGGCAAACCAAAAGTGAAGGTTATCAATCCCCTTCCACGCAATAAGGTTATCCTGGCCGTGTCCGTGCTGCTGGTGCTGATTTTCTCGAAATATTTCTATATGGCGAGCATCAGCAGCTATTACACCTTTTACCTGATGCAAAAATTCGGATTATCGGTACAAAACGCGCAGTTCCACCTGTTTGCTTTCCTGTTTGCCGTCGCAGCAGGGACGGTGATTGGCGGGCCAGTCGGGGATAAAATTGGCCGTAAATATGTTATTTGGGGTTCTATCCTTGGCGTTGCCCCCTTTACCCTTATTTTGCCTTACGCCAGCCTTGAATGGACGGGCATTTTAACGGTGATTATTGGTTTTATTCTGGCCTCGGCGTTCTCGGCTATCCTGGTGTATGCGCAGGAGTTGTTACCGGGGCGCATTGGTATGGTTTCCGGGCTCTTCTTTGGTTTCGCCTTCGGCATGGGCGGCCTTGGTGCAGCCGTGTTAGGCATGGTTGCCGACCACACCAGTATCTTCCTGGTTTATAAAATCTGCGCTTTCCTGCCACTTCTGGGGATGTTGACCATATTCCTGCCTGATAATCGTCATAAAGCGTAATTTCATGGCTGCCAAAGTGTAACTTTGGCAGCCTGATGCCCTCATGGCATAAGGCTTTCCTGTTCATCCCTTCTCTGAATTTATCAAAACCTGTCTTTTCTGAGGCATGTTGCCGTTTTATTCAAACTTCAACAATTATTCATAAACACAAGGGTAAAAATTGTCATAAACTATTACTCGGTTTTTGGTTTTCACCAAAATGGAACACCCACAACGAAAGGAGACGGAATGCACCACGCCACACCGCTTATCACCACCATTGTTGGTGGACTTGTGCTCGCTTTTATTCTCGGCATGATTGCCAATAAACTGCGTATTTCCCCTCTTGTGGGCTATCTGTTAGCCGGGGTACTGGCGGGACCGTTTACGCCTGGCTTCGTTGCGGATACCAAACTGGCACCTGAACTGGCGGAACTGGGCGTGATTCTGCTGATGTTTGGCGTGGGGCTGCATTTTTCCCTGAAGGACCTGATGGCGGTAAAGTCTATCGCCATACCGGGAGCGATCGCCCAGATAGGGGTGGCGACGCTGCTGGGCATGGCGCTTTCGGCCGTACTGGGCTGGTCGTTAATGACCGGCATCGTATTTGGGCTATGTCTCTCAACCGCCAGTACCGTGGTGCTGCTGCGCGCGCTTGAAGAGAGGCAACTGATAGACAGCCAGCGCGGACAAATCGCAATCGGCTGGCTGATTGTTGAAGATCTGGTGATGGTGCTGACGCTGGTCCTGCTGCCTGCCGTCGCCGGAATGATGGAAAAAGACACCCTCGGCTTTGCCTCGCTGGCGCTGGATATGAGCATCACCATCGGAAAAGTGGTGGCGTTTATCGCCATCATGATGCTGGTAGGCCGCCGTCTGGTGCCGTGGATCATGTCGCGCAGCGCGGCCACCGGCTCGCGTGAACTGTTCACCCTTTCCGTCCTTGCGCTGGCGCTGGGGATTGCCTTTGGTGCGGTGGAGCTCTTTGACGTCTCCTTTGCCCTTGGCGCGTTCTTCGCCGGGATGGTGCTGAATGAATCCGAACTGAGCCACCGAGCGGCGCACGACACCCTCCCCCTGCGTGATGCCTTCGCGGTGCTGTTCTTTGTCTCCGTCGGGATGCTGTTTGATCCGATGATTCTGGTTCAGCAGCCGTTGGCCGTACTGGGGACGCTGGCGATTATCATCTTTGGTAAGTCGGTCGCCGCCTTTTTCCTGGTGCGAATGTTCGGCCACTCGCCGCGTACCGCTCTTACCATCGCCGCAAGCCTGGCACAGATTGGTGAGTTCGCCTTTATTCTGGCAGGTCTGGGGATGGCGCTGAACCTGCTGCCGCAGGCCGGGCAGAACCTGGTGCTGGCGGGAGCGATCCTCTCGATTATGCTGAACCCGGTGCTGTTCGCGCTGCTGGAAAAATATCTCGATAAAACAGAAACCCTTGAAGAGCAGACGCTCGAAGAGGCCATTGAAGAAGAGAAGCAGATCCCGGTGGATATTTGCAACCACGCCCTGCTGGTCGGCTTTGGCCGCGTGGGAAGCCTGCTCGGCGAGAAGCTGATGGCGCAGGGGATCCCGCTGGTGGTGATTGAAACCTCGCGCACCCGCGTCGATGAGCTGCGCGAGCGCGGTATTCGCGCAGTGCTGGGCAATGCGGCGAACGAAGAAATTATGAACCTGGCGCATCTGGACTGCGCCCGCTGGCTGCTGCTGACCATTCCAAACGGCTACGAAGCGGGTGAGATTGTGGCCACTGCACGTGAGAAATGCCCAACGATTGAGATCATTGCCCGCGCCCATTACGACGACGAGGTGGATTACATCACCGAACGGGGTGCGAATCAGGTGGTGATGGGTGAGCGCGAAATTGCGAATACGATGCTGGCGCTGCTGGCGAAGCCGCCGGTTGAAGAAGAGGTGACGGGCTAGCTTGTGCGGCCTGGTCCCCTCACCCTAACCCTCTCCCCATAGGGGAGAGGGAACTCAAACACCCTCGCCCCTGTGGGGAGAGGGCTGGGGTGAGGGGTTTCTTTTACCTGTCCCAGTACGCCTCTTCGAGGCTGTCTTCCCTTTCCGGCAGGCCACGCGTTAAGCGCGGGGAGTGCTGGTTCAGCACCTGATAACTGACGCGGTTCGCGTATTTACATACCTGCGCCAGCGACGAATAGGTGAGCCAGCTGAACTTATGTTTGCTGGAATTCGGCACGTTGGTTTTGTGGTAGGCATTGGCGGTGATGTCATGCAGCAGCGCGGCCAGCGCACCGTCGCCCGCACCGTTGGTGTTCATGATCTTCTCCGGGCCGCCCATGTACGGGGCGATGTGCGAGTAGATCCGCAGCGGATTAACACAGTCTTTATAACGCATGCCACGGCTGAACTCATACTGGTTGAACTCGGCGATGGCGCCAGGCAGCAGCGGATGCTGGGTTTTGCGTTTGCTCTCTTCTTCCGTGAAGCCTGCCATATACAGCCCTACCGGTCCGGCGGTGCAGAGCACCAGGTCCACCCAGTCCAGCGCTTTATCGGAGGCCAGCAGCGGATCGCTCTCGCCGGTGAGAGCCTCAGCTTCTTCTTCGTTCATCGCCAGAATCGAGACATGCTCTTTCAGGAAGGCCTGCCACCACTCCGGGTTGTCGGCAATCACAAATTTTGTTCCCAGCGTCAGGACCACCGGCACATCGTACTTTTTCGCGTACTCAATCGCCTTCATGGTGGCTTCCGGCATCGGCTCGCCCGGCTTGCAGCGCACCAGGTAGGAGGTGAGCACCAGCGCCGACGCGCCCGCAATCACCTCTTCGGGAATACTCTCGGCACGTAGCTTGTTCATGTGGCCAGGGCTGATGGCAAAGGTACGCTCGCCGGATTCACCGATCAGCGTAAAGCAGCGGCCAATGGGGCCGTCAACACCCTGCAGATAGTTAAGATCGGTACGGCTGGAGGTATTGCACAGGTAACGGTAGGCGTAGCCACCAATTTCGATGTTGCTGCACATCACGCCGAGCAGCACTGAGCGGTCGTCTGCCAGAACGGAGTAGTTGTGCATGGTATTGCCGATAGTGCCACCGGCAAACTGATGGGTGATCAGGTTGTCACGCACCAGCTCCTGATAGAGCGCCTCCGCAACGTCGTCTTCGATCACCAGCGAGTGGCCGGCGCTCAGACCGTAACGGGCGACAAACGCATCATCCACTTTCGCTTCAATGTCCACCAGCGTCTGATCGATACCGACGACCCATGCCGCGCTGGTTTCATTTTCAGGCTGGATTTGCTGCAGGAGCGGATCGCGGGCATCAACAGGGAAGTAGTGTTTGGATTTGCGTTTACCGGGAAATTTCATGGTCTGAACTGTGCATAGAATATGGGCCGGGAATGGTAGCACAAACCCGGCCCAGAGTGCGATCAGCGGCTGTTGGTCACCAGCGAGACCATCATGTCGATATGTTCCGGAGCGTCGTTAAGTGCCGGAATGTACTCGTACTTCTCACCGCCAGCCTCCAGGAAAAACTCCCGGTTTTGCACCGCGATCTCCTCCAGCGTTTCCAGGCAATCGGCCGAGAAGCCCGGGGACATTACCTGAATATGCTTCACGCCTTTCTCGCCGAGCATTTTGAGGGTTTCATCCGTATACGGTGTCAACCACGGCTCGCGACCAAAGCGCGACTGGAAAGTCATCATCACCTTCTCCGGCGGCAGGCCGAGCGCGGACACCAGTTCACGCGTGGTATCGCGACAGCGCTGCGGATAATCATCCCCTTCGTTAGCGAAACGCTGCGGAATGCCGTGATAGGACAACAGCAGCAGATCCGGCTCGCCGTGTTTTTCAAACGACGCGCGGGCACTGCTGGCAAGCGCTTTGATATAGAGTTCGTTATCGGCGTAGTCGCGTATAAAGGTCACGCCCGGAATGCGGCGGCGGGTCGCCAGAATGCGGGCCAGTTCGTCCCACACCGCAGCGACTGTCGAGCAGGAGTACTGCGGGTAGAGTGCCAGCACCACAATGTGCTCAACCCCCTGCGCCAGCAGCGCGTCGACCGCACTTTCCAGAGACGGTTTGCCATAGCTCATGCCGAGTGCGACAGGCATATCCGGCAGGCGGGCAGCCAGCGCTTTCTCCTGACGACGGCTGTAGACCATCAGCGGCGAGCCCTCTTCCATCCAGACAGACTGATAGAGTTTGGCGACGCGCGGTGAACGAATGGGCAGAATCACGCCACGCAGTAATGGCCACCACAGCAGTCTTGGGGTATCCACAACGCGCGTGTCGCTTAAAAATTGTCGCAGATAGCGTTTTACCGCTTCTGGCGTAGGTGCTTCTGGGGTGCCCAGATTGGCAAGCAGGATGCCGGTTTTCGCCTGACTCATTCACGCCTCTTAACCATTTGAATGGTTGTCAATTGTAGCGGAAATGCGTTTAAACGGAACCCATTGCTGTAATAGGTAAGATGAGAAATATTCTCACCCGGGGACCCGGGTGAGAGCAGTGCGATTAGCCGAGGATTTTTTCCAGCTCTGCACGAACGTCAGCCACGGCTTTGGTGCCGTCAACTTTCGCGTATTTGGTGTTACCCGCCTGCGCTTCTTTGGTGTAGTAGCCGATCAGCGGCGCAGTCATCTGATGGTATTCCACCAGGCGCTTACGCACGGTCTCTTCCTGATCGTCTTTACGGGTGGTCAGCTCTTCGCCGGTTACGTCGTCTTTACCTTCAACCTTAGGTGGGTTGAATTTAATGTGGTAAACGCGGCCAGAAGCAGCGTGCACACGGCGACCAACGATACGATCAACGATCAGCTCGTCTGGTACGTCGAACTCCAGCACGTAGTCTACGTTGATGCCCGCTTCTTTCATGGCGTCAGCCTGAGGAATGGTGCGTGGGAAGCCGTCCAGCAGGAAACCGTTACGGCAGTCTTCCTGAGCAATGCGCTCTTTGACCAGAGCGATAACCAGCTCGTCGGTCACCAGTTTGCCAGCGTCCATGATGTCTTTCGCTTGTTTACCCAGCTCAGAGCCAGATTTAACAGCGGCGCGCAGCATATCACCGGTGGAGATTTGCGGAATACCGTATTTCTCCATGATGAACTGAGCCTGAGTTCCTTTACCCGCGCCCGGAGCGCCAAGCAGAATAATACGCATTGCGAAAATCCCCTCAAAAGTCGATTCAATTTTTCAAAAGCGCTAAACAATACCACCAGAACGGATGCGGCTCAAGGAAGGCGGGAGGGCTGAAACGGTTAATGGGGGGAGATTATTTGGGGGAGTGCGGTCTGGTGCCCTCACCCCGGCCCTCTCCCACGGGGAGAGGGAGAAGACCAGGGGAGGCGTGGTCAATTACGCCAGCAGCAGCGCATTCACACGTTTAATGAAGAGGTTAGGATCTTCCAGCGTGCCGCGCTCGGCCAGCAGAGACTGATCCAGCAGCAGTTCAACCCACTCAGCGAAGCGGGTTTCGTCCTGGGTATCCGCCGCGCGTTTCACCAGCGGGTGATCCGGGTTCAGCTCGAAGATATATTTCACTTCTGGCATCGCCTGACCTGCCGCGGCGAACAGTTTCGCCATCTGGGTACCCATTTCGTCCGCATCGGTAGTCACAATCGCCGGCGTATCGGTCAGACGGTGGGTGAAGCGCACCTCTTTCACACGGTCGCCCAGCAGGTTTTTCACGCGCTCAACGAACGGCTCCAGCGCCTTCTCGGCTTCTTTCGCGCTTTCATCCACTTCATCCGCCAGCTTGTCGATGGATTCATCGGCTTTGGCAACAGACTGGAATGGCTTACCGTCGAACTCGGTCAGGTAGTTCATCATCCACTCGTCGATGCGGTCAGAAAGCAGCAGCACTTCGATGCCTTTCTTACGCAGCAGCTCCAGGTGTGGGCTGCTCTTCGCCGCGGCGTAGCTGTCGGCGGTGATGTAGTAGATCTTCTCCTGCCCTTCTTTCATGCGGGAAACGTACTCTTCCAGCGACACGGTCTGCGCGGAGGAGTCAGTGTGCGTAGAGGCAAAGCGCAGCAGTTTGGCGATCGCTTCTACGTTCGCGGTGTCTTCCGCCGGGCCTTCTTTCAGTACCAGGCCAAACTGCTTCCAGAAGGTCTGGTATTTTTCCGCGTCGTCTTTCGCCAGTTTTTCCAGCATCTGCAGCGTACGTTTGGTCAGCGCGTTACGCAGGTTGCGGGTCACGGTGCTGTCCTGCAGAATTTCACGGGAGACGTTCAGCGGCAGATCGTTGGAATCTATCAGGCCACGGACAAAGCGCAGGTAGTTCGGCATGAACTGCTCGGCGTCGTCCATGATGAAGACACGCTGAACGTAAAGCTTCAGACCGTGCTTGTGATCGCGGTTCCACATATCCCACGGCGCCTGCGACGGGATATACAGCAGGCTGGTGTACTCCTGCTTACCTTCCACACGGTTATGGCTCCAGGTCAGCGGATCGGTAAAGTCGTGGGCGATGTGTTTGTAGAACTCGTTGTATTCGTCGTCCTTGATTTCAGCCTTATTGCGCGTCCACAGGGCCTGCGCCTTGTTGATTTTCTCCCAGGAGACCACGGTTTCACCGTCTTTCTCTTCCTGTTTTTCAATCTCAACCGGCAGGGCAATGTGGTCGGAATATTTGCTGATGATGGAGCGCACGCGCCAGTCGTTCAGGAAATCGTCTTCGCCTTCACGCAGGTGCAGGGTGATTTCGGTGCCGCGATCCGCTTTGGTGATGTCATCAACGGTGTATTCACCTTCACCTTTAGATTCCCAGAACACGCCGTTTTCCGCGCTGTCGCCCGCCGCACGTGTACGCACGGTCACTTTGTCCGCCACGATAAACGCCGAATAGAAGCCCACACCGAACTGGCCGATCAGCTGGCTGTCTTTCGCCTGGTCAGAGCCCATTGATTCCAGGAACGCTTTGGTCCCGGATTTGGCGATAGTCCCGAGGTGGTCGATCACCTCGTCGCGGTTCATGCCGATGCCGTTATCGGCGATGGTCAGGGTACGGTTCTCTTTATTGAAAGAGACGCGCACGCGCAGCTCGCCGTCGCCTTCATACAGATCCGGGTTAGACAGCGCGCGGAAACGCAGCTTGTCCGCCGCATCGGAGGCGTTGGAAATCAGCTCACGCAGGAAGATTTCTTTGTTGGAATACAGGGAATGGATCATCAGGTGCAGAAGCTGTTTTACTTCTGACTGGAAACCACGGGTTTCTTGTCCTTTCATCTAAGTCGACCTCAACAATGCCATTTAATGGGGTTGTAAAACGTTGAGGGAGAGATGGGGATAAGCAGGGAAATTTTCAAGCGGAGGCTGCGAATGCCGCCTCCGTTTGGTCAGAAAATAATCTTGTGACGTCCGGCCAGAGAGTGCGACAGCGTGGTGCCGTCAACCATCTCCAGCTCGCCGCCAACCGGCACGCCGTGAGCGATACGGCTGGCGTCAACGCCGTACTGCGCGCACAGCTCGGCGATGTAGTTGGCGGTTGCCTCCCCTTCCACCGTGGGGTTGGTGGCGAGGATCACCTCTTTGATGGTCTCGGACTCCAGACGCTGTTCAAGGCGATCAAGACCGATATCATCCGGGCCAATACCGTCCAGCGGGGAGAGATGCCCCATCAGCACGAAATAGCGGCCAGAGAACTGCCCGGTTTGTTCGATGGCATAGATGTCCGCCGGACTCTCCACCACGCAAATCTGACCGTTCTCCTGACGACGCGGATTCGAGCAAATATTACAGACGTCCTGCTCGGTAAAAGTACGGCAATCCGCACAGTGACCAATTTCTGACATGGCGCGGGTCAGAGCCTGCGCCAGGCGCATCCCGCCGCTGCGGTCGCGCTGCAATAGCGTAAACGCCATACGCTGCGCCGACTTCGGGCCTACGCCCGGCAGGCAGCGCAACGCTTCCATTAACTGCGTGAGCAGCGGACTGGTTTGCATCAGAACGGCATCTTGAAGCCCGGCGGCAGTTGCATACCGCTGGATACAGAGGCCATTTTCTCTTTCTGGGTTTCGTCGATACGGCGAGCGGCATCGTTGAACGCGGCTGCAACCAGATCTTCCAGCATCTCTTTGTCGTCTTCGAGCAGGCTTGGATCGATTTCAACGCGGCGGCAGTTATGCGCACCGTTGATGGTCACCTTGACCAGACCGGCACCGGATTCACCCGTGACTTCCAGCTGAGCGATCTCTTCCTGCATCTTCTGCATTTTTTCCTGCATCTGCTGAGCCTGCTTCATCAGGCCACCCAGACCGCCTTTTCCACCAAACATAGGCTTCTCTCTCTTTCACGTTTAACGATGACAACCGTAAGTCAGACTCACGATCAAATGGGGCGAATACTCTCTTCATCCAGATCGGCGTCGAAGAACCGGCGCAGGGTCTGGATGTTGTTATCCGCTATAATCGACTCACGCGCCTGCGCGAGTTTCTCTTCATAAATGGCCTGGCGCCACTCCAGTGGCGTTCGCACCGCCGGATTATCATCTTCAATGATAGTCAATTCAACCGGTGCACCCTGCAATGTGGCCAGCGCCTCCGACAGCGCTTTTTGTGCGCCGGGGGAGTTCAGGTGCCGTTGACCGGGACGCAGATGCAGACGCACCTGATTACCGTCCTGCTCTTTCCAGGCATTCAGCGCGACCTGCTCAACCAGCTTAGGCAGTTGCAGTTTACTGACCTCAGCGGCCCAGGCGTCACGCGCGATAGACTCTTCCGCGAGCTTCGCGGAAAGCTCCGGTGTTTTTTCATGCTCCAGCGCTTTCTTCAGCGCTTTTGGCGTGGCGACCTCTTTCTTCACCTCTTCGACGATGGTCGTCGACTTCCAGCGGTAAGCCTCTTCTTTCACCGGGGCTTTTTGCTCGAGCGCGGACGGTGCCGGGCGCGCCTGTACGCGCTCCGTTACCGAGGCCAGTCGTTCAAGCGCGGCGTTGTTTACCGGCCGCGCTCTTCCTGGCGCTGCCGGTTCACTCTTTTTTGGTTTGGTTGCTCCCTGCGCTCGCTGCAACTGGCTGCGGGCGGCAAGCACCGAACTGGTGGCATCCGACAGCGGTACATTTTGCGGCGGCGCTGCCGGCTGTGCTGGCACCTGCTGCGGCGACATCACTGCCGTTGGAGCGGTCGGGGCGAATGACTGCCGGGGCACTTCAGGCTCTGGCAGCGGCATACGCGGGTGGAACGCCAGCGCACGCAGCAGCGTCATTTCAACGCCCATTCTAGGATCCGGCGCAAACGGCAGCTCTTTACGGCCAATCAGCAAGGTCTGGTAGTAAAGCTGTACATCAGCAGGCGGCACGGTACGGGCAAGCTCACGCATCCGCTGTTCAATGGCCGCCATATCCGCCCCCATCGCTGACGGAGAGAGCTGAAGCATCGCTACACGGTGCAGCAGGCTAAGCATCTCGACCAGCAGGGCTTCCCACTCGACGCCACGGGCTGCAGCGGCATTCACCAGCGACATGACGCGCTCACCGTTCGCGGCGATCGTGGCTTCAATCAGGGAGAGCGCCTGGTCGTCATCCAGCGTGCCGAGCATGGTGCTGACCGCCTCCGTCGACAGTTTACCGTCACCGCTGGCAATGGCTTGATCCGTCAGGCTGAGCGCATCGCGCAGGCTGCCGTCCGCTGCACGGGCCAGCAGTTGCAGGGCGCGCGGCTCGTGGACAATGTTCTCTTCGTCGAGAATGTGTTCCAGCTGAGTGCGGATCTGTTCAACGTCCAGCGCCTTCAGATGGAACTGCAAACAGCGCGACAGAATCGTCACCGGCAGCTTTTGCGGATCGGTGGTCGCCAGCAGGAATTTCACATGCGCAGGCGGCTCTTCCAGCGTTTTCAGCAGGGCGTTGAAGCTGTGACGTGACAGCATGTGCACTTCATCGATCAGATAGACCTTGAAGCGGCCACGCGCCGGGGCGTACTGCACGTTATCCAGCAGGTCACGGGTATCTTCAACTTTGGTGCGCGAGGCGGCGTCGATCTCGATCAGATCGACAAAGCGCCCCTGTTCGATCTCACGGCAGTTGTCACACACGCCACACGGCGTGGCGGTGATCCCGGTTTCGCAGTTCAGACCTTTTGCCAGCAAACGGGCAATAGAGGTTTTACCGACGCCGCGGGTACCGGAGAAGAGATAGGCGTGATGGATACGACCTAGCGACAAGCCGTTCGCCAGGGCCGTCAGCACATGTTCCTGACCGACAACGTCGGCAAAGGTTTGTGGTCGCCATTTACGGGCTAACACCTGATAACTCATGGGCAGGCTCTGCAACGCTGGAAAGTGAATTAATGGAGGGGAATGCTATCACAACCTCACCCATTGAGCGAGGTTGTGAGAAACGGGATTAATGACCCGGGAAAGGCACCAGGCTGTAGCTGGTAATACCCTGTTTTTCCAGGCGCTGTTCGCCGCCCAGATCGAACAGATTGATGATGAAGGCCGCGTCGGTCACTTCACCACCCAGGCGACGAATCAGCTTCACGGTCGCTTCGATAGTGCCACCGGTTGCCAGCAGATCGTCCACCACCAGCACTTTGTCGCCAGGCTTAATGGCATCGACGTGGATTTCCAGCTGATCGGTGCCGTATTCCAGCTCATAGCTCTCCGCGATGGTTTCACGCGGCAGTTTGCGCGGCTTACGCACCGGCACAAAACCTACGCCCATTGCCAGCGCCACCGGTGCGCCAAACAGGAAGCCACGGGCTTCGGTACCTACTACTTTGGTGATCCCGGCGTTTTTATAACGCTCTACCAGCAGTTCAATGCTGAGCGCGTACGCTTTCGGGTCTTCCAGCAAGCTGGTGACATCACGGAAAAGAATGCCAGGTTTTGGATAGTCCTGGATGCTTTTGATGCTGTTTTTCAGATATTCAAGCTGCTGTGCAGTTGCGGTCATCGGTTTGTGCCTAAATGAAACAGTGTTACTCACAGCGCGCAAAGAGGCGGTAAAGGTAACAATTGTTTAACCTTTAACCAGGCGCGCCTGTGCTCGAAAACGGTCGAATTTACTGGCTGCGCGCAATAATTGCAACAGCCATTATAAGGCTTCAGTGCTTTTGTTGCTTTTCATCAACCACGGGGATCCGCCACATAAAGATAAGCAGGCAGGTCAGGATAACCAGCAGCAGGATCCGCACCCACATCATTTTCACCAGCCATAATGAAATGGCGAAGGTGATGAGGATGACTGCAATCGCACGCGGCTTTGCGCCAGGCGGCATGGCCCGGTGTTTCTGCCAGTGGCGCAGATAGCCGCCAAACCACGAGCGATACAGCAGCCAGTGATGAAAACGCGGGGATGAGCGGGCAAAACACCAGGCTGCCAGCAGAATAAACGGCGTCGTGGGCAAAAGTGGCAAAACCACGCCCAGGGTGCCTAACACTACCGCCAGCCAGCCAATGATGATTAAAATAGTACGCTGCATAATGCGAATCGTTATCAAACTGAACGGCTACTTTACCACTGGAGCGCGCCTTGAAAATAGCCCTGCTTTTAGAGACGCTGCAAAATCAGCTCGTTGCCCTGCGCACGCAGGCGTCACCGTTGATGCAGCATGCGACGCTCAAACCGCGCTTTGACCGGCAGTTATTTCATACGCGTAGTACGCTGATGAAAGACTATCTTGATGAGGCGCAGACCAACCTCGACGAACTGCGACAGTCCGTGAATGACGGTAAACATGAGCAGGTGGCCTGGCTTGCGGAGCATCTCACCAGTCAGATCACCGCCCTGCACCGGGAGATCGCAGCCTGGCCCCTGCGTACGTGGGATAGCGCGTCGCCCGGCCTCGGTAAATGGCAGCGCAAACGGCTGGAGCACCAGGAGTTTGAACGCCGTCTGTTTGAGATGAAGCGCGAGCGGGAAGCACGTCTGAGCAACAGTGAAACGCTGGAAGAGCAGCAGTTATTGATGCGCGAAATCGACGCGCTGGAAGGACGTCTTGTCCGCTGCCGTCAGGCGCTGGATGAGATCGAACGCGTCATTGAACGCCTGACCCGTTAAAAGGAGCCACACATGTCGCTGGAAAATGCCCCCGATGAGGTCAAACTGGCCGTCGATTTGATTATGCTGCTGGAGAATCATGAGATCCCGGCTGAGACGGTGCTGAAGGCACTGGAGATTGTGCGGCGGGATTTTGAGGGAAAGGTGAAGGCCGGTTGCCCTCACCCTAACCCTCTCCCACAGGGAGAGGGAAAATAGTTCAGGCGGGAGTCGGATCGTCACCCTTAATCTCACGCTTCACTTCCGTATGCTCGTCACCTTTCTCGTTATGCAGGTGAACCTCAAGCTGGTTGAAAGCAATATTGATATTATTTTCACGGCACAGACGGTCGATGGAGCGGTTCAGTTCATCCACGGTGTAGCTGCGATCGCGAAGCTCACGCACGTATAAACGCAGCTCGTGATCCAGCGTGCTCGCCCCGAAGGTGGTGAAGAAGACGTCTGGCGCCGGCTCGTGCATAACCTTTGGATGCTCTTTTGCGGCCTTCAGCAATACCTCTTTCACCTTATCCAGATCCGAACCGTAGGCTACGCCGAGGCGGATCACCACACGCGTCGTCGTATCAGAGAGCGACCAGTTGATCAGACGCTCGGTCACGAACGCTTTGTTCGGGATGATCACCTCTTTGCGATCGAAGTCGGTAATGGTGGTCGCACGAATGCGGATCTTGCTGACGGTACCGGAGAAGGTCCCGATGGTCACCGTATCGCCAATTCGCACCGGACGTTCGAACAGGATGATCAGGCCGGAAACGAAGTTACCGAAAATCTCCTGCAGGCCAAAACCGAGACCCACAGAGAGCGCTGCCGCCAGCCACTGCAGTTTGTCCCATGACACGCCCAGCGAGCCGAAGACCGTCATCGCCCCGACAATAATGATGACGTAGTTGAGGATGGTGGTAATGGCATAGGACGCCCCCTGACGCAGGTTCAGGCGCGACAGCACCAGCACCTCCAGCAGACCCGGCAGGTTTCGAATCAGCGCCCAGGCCACCATCGACGACACCACCGCAAACAGCAGACTGCCCATGGTGACGCTCTTCATCACCGCAGCGCCTGCTTCGGTCCCGCTGTACTGCCAGAGGGTGATACTGTCGAGATAGGCAAAGACGGTAATCAAATCAGACCAGATGGCCCAGAACATCACCGCGAACAGGGCAATCATCACCAGCATGGTGATACGCAGCGTCTGTTGGTTAACCTGCTCCAGCGCGATGGTCGGCTCTTCCTGCGGCTCCGCGCCTTCGGCGCCCTCTTTCACCTGATGCTGACGACGCGCAATGGCGCGGCGATAAGCGATACGGCGAGCCGCCACGCTCAGGCCGCGCAGCACGGTCTGGTAGAGCAGGTTCCAGACAATCACCAGATAGACGGTTTCTATCCAGCGGCCGGACAGACGCAGCGTGGTGTAGAAGTAGCCCGTCGCCGTGAGCACCATCAGCGCCAGCGGAATGATTGCCAGCACCGTGACGGTGGCGAGGCGCAGGTTGTGGGACTCTTTATCACGCCAGCTATCGCGGCACATCGGCCACATCAGGATGGCAATCAACAGCAGGTTCAGCAGAATGACCAGCTGACCCAGAACGTCATCCATCAGATGCAGCGGAGAAAGCTCGGAAACCACCGACCAGAAGTGCAGCGGCAGGAGCGCCAGGCTGATGCGGACAATCTGACGACGCCAGTGGCTGGTCAGTTGCTGTGGCATATTGAAGTGACGCACCGCCACGCCGTCTTTTTCCAGCACCTTCCAGCACAGACCAAACACCAGCCAGAACAGGGCCAGCTTTTTACTGAAAGCCCACAGCAAATCGCTGACGTTGAGCTGCATGGTGAGCAGGATCAGGCCAACAGCCAGGATGATCAGGCACACCGGCAGCGCGCGAATGAGATCGATCAGAATCGCTTTTGGCGTATGCAGCTGGCTGTCATTTCGCAGTTGCCCCACTTCTGAGGCCAGCTTCGCCTGATAGTTCTTCAGCCATCCCAGACGCCAGCGGATCACGCCCGCAATCAGCAGCAGCGGTAATCCCGCCAGGAAGGCAATCATCACCGCGGGCCAGGCTTTCTCCCAGTTCCCGGTGATTTTCATGCTTTTAATCTGCGTTTTCAGCGTTTCGGGGAAGGATTTAACCCAGTCCCAGTCCATCGGTTTGTTGCTGTTAACCCAGAAAATCTGCTGGGTTAAAATCTCCTGCAGACTTTTAGAAACGCTCACCAGCTGCTGCTGGTTGATCTGCAGGTTAATCGCCATCATCAGCTGGTTACCCAGCTGTTTATTGAGCTGGTCAAGCAGCTCGCGGCGCATATCCACCACCTGCAACAGTGCGTCGTGCACTTCCGGGTTCACTTCACTGGAGTGGCCCTCTTCTATTTTAGCGACAAAGGTATCGCTCTGGAAAAGGGCATCACGCTGCTGGTTGACGTCAAACTGTTCCAGACGTAAATCCGCAATGCGGTTGGTCATGTCCTCCAGTTCGTCGGCAGAGGGCAGCGTCTGCTGTTGTTGGTAAAGAATGCGTGACAGCAGAAGGCTGCCTTTCAGCACCGCAATTTGCTCTTTGATGTTACGTTCCGCCTGGAGCGCGCGGTCCAGCCAGTTTTTAACTTTAATGTTCTGTTGAACCAGCGAGTTACCGTTTTCGGTCGCCTGAATCAGGCGCTCGCTCAGCTGATGGTTCGCATCGAGCTCCTGCTTCACCAGCGGATTGGCCTGGATGCGGGCGGTTTCGTCCGGCGATACCGCCTCCTGGGCGGTTTTTTCCGTCAGCGTCAGGCGCTTGCTGTTCACCGCCTCCTGCAACAGCTGAAGCTGGTGTTCCAGTCGGTTAATGTTGGCGGTCACGTAATCACGCTGTTTTTGTAGCGTGTCCTGCAGCACCGTATTCCCTTCCAGGCTTTTACGCTGCTGTTCAATTTGCGCATTCAGTAACGACTGCTGAACCAGCAGCAGCGTTTGCTGCGTCGGGCGCAGCGTGCCTTCACCCACCGTGGTGCCGTTAAGGCGGTTGCGGATTTGCTGCAGTTGCTGAGACGCGGCGTACATCGCGTTTTGTACGCGCTCGGGCTGAGTCTGCAAAGAGACAAGCTGACTGTTGTAGGTCGCGAGATCCGACTGTGCGGTTTGCAGGTCGTCTAGCAATTGTGCGACGCGTGACTCCAGCTGACGCAGCGACAGCGTTGCCAGCGTTTTGCGCGTTTCGTCGTCGTTATCCACGTCGCTCAGGGCATTTAGCGAATCCGTTGCTTTACGCATGTTTTCAGGCGCCTGCGCCACCTTCTGACGAAGCTGGGTGGTTTCCGCTTTGACGCGCTCAATTTTATCCAGTGATTCCAGCGTTTCCGTCAGATCCTGCTGAACGAGTTTGTCCTGCGGCGTGAGATCTTTTTGTTTATTCAGGGCGTCGAGCTGCGACTGGACATCAGCACGGGATGGAATGTCATTGCCGTTATCGGCGCGGGCCCAGGAAAGCGGTGCCGTTGCGAAGAAAAACAGCGTCGCGAAGAGTAGTGCAAGAACAGGATGTTGCGAGCGATTGGTGTGCAGCATAGTCGTGAGTGATGTCAGAAGATGACCGAAAATAGTCCGGCGTGCAGAATATCACGCTCGCCTGAAGCAGAATAGCGCGAACGTGAGCCTCTGAGATAAATCCTGGAAATGGCTCAGGCAGTGAGCGAAGGCGCGTCGCTGCGCAGCGTCGGGCAGAGCTGTAGCATTTCCAGTAAAATCGCCACGTAGCTGCGGGCTTCCGCTTTTAAGTCAAAGGATTGCGGGGCGAAAAGCCAGTTTTCCATCAGGCCCGAAATGTAGCTGCGCATCAGAATAGCCGCCCGGCGGGTCAGGAGATTGGCCGGTAGCAGTTTAGCCTGCATGCACTGGTTCAGGTTCTGTTCAATGCGGTCATAGCTTTCCAGGCTGAGGCTGCGTTGCGCCTGCTGCACGACAGCCATCTCTCCCACAAACTCACATTTATGGAAAATAATTTCCATCATTAACCGACGGCGCTCTTCAACTACCGTCGCTTCAAGGATATATACTAATATTTCTCTTAATACTGAGAGTGGATCGTCAGGGAATTTTGCCCGATACTCACTCTCGAGATCGCTAATGCTGGACTCTGAAAGCTCCCAGATTTCACTGAACAGATCTGACTTGTCTTTAAAATGCCAGTAAATCGCTCCCCGCGTAACGCCAGCGGCCTGAGCAATCTGTGCCAGCGAGGTTGACGAAACACCTTGCTGAGAAAATAAGCGGATTGCCACATCCAAAATGTGTTGTCGGGTTTCAAGCGCTTGTTGTTTGGTTTTTCGTGCCATAAGTGGGTGAATTTACAGGCGTCAGATTTACATACATTTGTGAATGTATGTACCATAGCATGACGATAATATAAACGCAGCAATGGGTTTTTGGACTCAGGACCATTGATCAATTTGAAATCGGACACTCGAGGTTTACATATGAACAAAAACAGAGGGTTAACGCCTCTGGCGGTCGTTCTGATGCTCTCAGGCAGCTTAGCGCTTACAGGATGTGACGACAAACAGGCTCAACAAGGAGCGCAGCAGATGCCAGAAGTTGGCGTTGTGACGCTCAAATCCGAACCTCTTCAGATCACCACCGAATTGCCTGGCCGCACAAGTGCTTATCGCATTGCAGAAGTTCGTCCTCAGGTGAGCGGCATTATCCTGAAACGTAACTTTACCGAAGGCGGCGATGTGCAAGCCGGTGAGTCTCTGTATCAGATTGATCCCGCAACGTATCAGGCGTCGTATGAAAGCGCGAAAGGCGACCTGGCGAAAGCGGAAGCGGCGGCCAAAATCTCTCAGCTGACGTTGAATCGTTACAAAAAACTGCTCGGTACGCAGTACATCAGCCAACAGGACTACGACACAGCCCTGGCGGATGCACAGCAGGCTAACGCGGCCGTTGTGGCAGCAAAAGCAGCTGTCGAAACCGCGCGCATCAACCTGGCCTATACCAAAGTGACCTCCCCTATCAGCGGTCGTATTGGTAAATCCTCCGTGACGGAAGGGGCACTGGTGCAAAACGGTCAGGCCACAGCGATGGCAACCGTGCAGCAGCTTGATCCGATCTACGTTGACGTGACGCAGTCCAGCAACGATTTCCTGCGACTGAAACAAGAGCTGGCAAACGGCACCCTGAAGCAGGAGAACGGTAAAGCCAAAGTGGAGCTGGTCACTAACGACGGCATCAAATATCCACAGGCGGGCACGCTGGAATTCTCTGATGTGACGGTCGACCAGACCACCGGTTCCATCACCTTACGTGCGATCTTCCCGAACCCTGACCACACCCTGTTGCCAGGTATGTTCGTTCGCGCACGTCTGGAAGAAGGCACTAACCCAACCGCACTTCTGGTTCCACAGCAGGGTGTGACCCGTACGCCACGCGGCGATGCGAGCGCACTGGTTGTTGGCGCTGGTGACAAAGTCGAAATGCGCAATATCACTGCTACGCAGGCGATTGGCGATAAATGGCTGGTGACGGACGGTCTGAAAGATGGCGATCGCGTGATTGTTACTGGTTTGCAAAAAGTTCGTCCTGGCGCGCAGGTTAAAGCACAGGAAGTGAAGTCTGACGATAAACAACAAGCTTCGGCCGCTGGCCAGTCAGAACAAACCAAGTCTTAACTTAAACAGGAGCCGTTAAGACATGCCTAATTTCTTTATCGATCGCCCCATATTCGCATGGGTGATCGCCATTATTATCATGCTGGCCGGGGGACTTGCGATCCTGAAGCTGCCTGTTGCGCAATATCCGACCATTGCGCCACCGGCGGTGACGATCTCCGCAACCTACCCGGGGGCGGATGCGAAAACGGTGCAGGATACCGTTACGCAGGTTATCGAACAGAACATGAACGGTATCGATAACCTGATGTACATGTCCTCAAACAGTGACTCCACCGGTACGGTTCAGATCACCCTGACCTTCGAGTCTGGTACTGATGCTGACATCGCGCAGGTTCAGGTGCAGAACAAACTGCAGCTGGCGATGCCGCTGCTGCCGCAGGAAGTACAACAGCAGGGTGTGAGCGTCGAGAAATCGTCCAGTAGCTTCCTGATGGTTGTTGGCGTTATCAACACCAACGGCACCATGACGCAGGAGGATATTTCCGACTACGTGGGCGCCAACATGAAGGACGCCATCAGCCGTACTTCAGGTGTGGGTGACGTTCAGCTGTTTGGTTCCCAGTACGCGATGCGTATCTGGATGGACCCGAACAAACTGAACAACTTCCAGCTGACGCCGGTTGACGTCATCAACGCCATTAAAGCGCAGAACGCCCAGGTTGCAGCCGGTCAGTTAGGCGGTACGCCGCCGGTGAAAGGCCAGCAGCTTAACGCGTCCATCATCGCGCAAACCCGTCTGACCTCCGCCGATGAATTCAGCAAAATTCTGCTGAAAGTGAATCAGGACGGTTCGCAGGTTCGCCTGCGTGACGTGGCAAAAGTGGAGCTGGGTGGCGAAAACTACGACATCATTGCGAAGTTTAACGGCAAACCAGCTTCTGGTCTGGGTATCAAACTGGCGACCGGTGCTAACGCCCTGGACACCGCAACGGCTATCCGTGCAGAACTGAAGAAGATGGAACCGTTCTTCCCGTCAGGTCTGAAGATCGTTTATCCGTATGACACCACGCCGTTCGTTAAAATTTCGATTCACGAAGTGGTTAAAACCCTGGTAGAAGCGATCATCCTGGTCTTCCTGGTGATGTATCTGTTCCTGCAGAACTTCCGCGCGACGTTGATTCCAACCATCGCCGTACCGGTCGTCTTGCTCGGAACCTTCGCCATACTGGCAATATTTGGCTACTCGATAAACACCCTGACGATGTTCGGGATGGTGCTCGCCATCGGCTTGCTGGTGGATGACGCCATCGTGGTGGTAGAAAACGTCGAGCGCGTCATGGCGGAAGAAGGTCTGCCGCCGAAGGAAGCAACCCGTAAATCCATGGGCCAGATCCAGGGCGCGCTGGTCGGTATCGCGATGGTGCTGTCCGCCGTATTTATTCCGATGGCCTTCTTCGGGGGCTCTACCGGTGCGATTTACCGTCAGTTCTCCATTACCATCGTTTCTGCGATGGCGCTGTCGGTGCTGGTGGCGTTGATCCTGACGCCTGCGCTGTGTGCAACCATGCTGAAACCGATTCAGAAAGGCGGTCACGGCGAGCACAAAGGGTTCTTCGGCTGGTTTAACCGCATGTTTGATAAGAGCACGCACCACTATACCGACAGCGTAGGGAACATTCTGCGCAGCACCGGTCGTTATCTGCTGCTCTATATCATCATCGTGGTGGGCATGGCCTATCTGTTCGTTCGTCTGCCAAGCTCGTTCCTGCCAGATGAAGACCAGGGCGTATTCCTGACGATGGCGCAGCTTCCGGCGGGTGCATCGCAAGAACGTACCCAGAAAGTGCTGGATGAAGTGACGGACTACTACCTCACCAAAGAAAAAGCGAACGTTGAATCCGTGTTTGCGGTTAACGGCTTTGGCTTTGCGGGTCGTGGCCAGAACACCGGTATCGCCTTCGTTTCACTGAAAGACTGGTCTGAACGTCCGGGCGAAGAGAACAAGGTTGAAGCGATCACCGGCCGTGCAATGGGCACCTTCTCGCAGATTAAAGATGCGATGGTCTTCGCCTTTAACCTGCCAGCGATCGTTGAACTGGGTACGGCGACCGGTTTCGACTTCCAGCTGATTGACCAGGGCGGTCTGGGCCACGAGAAACTGACTCAGGCGCGTAACCAGCTGTTTGGCGAAGTGGCTAAACACCCTGACCTGCTGGTCGGCGTGCGTCCTAACGGCCTGGAAGATACGCCGCAGTACAAGATCGACATCGACCAGGAGAAAGCGCAGGCGCTGGGTGTGTCCATCAGCGACATCAACACCACACTGGGCGCAGCCTGGGGCGGTAGCTACGTTAACGACTTCATCGACCGCGGTCGTGTGAAGAAAGTGTACGTGATGTCTGAAGCGCAATACCGTATGTTGCCGAACGATATCAACAACTGGTACGTTCGCGGCAGCGATGGCCAGATGGTGCCGTTCTCAGCCTTCTCGACGTCGCGCTGGGAATACGGTTCACCGCGTCTGGAACGTTATAACGGGCTGCCATCCATGGAAATTCTGGGTCAGGCCGCGCCGGGTCGAAGCACTGGTGAAGCCATGAACCTGATGGAAGAGTTGGCCAGCAAGCTGCCTGCGGGTATTGGCTATGACTGGACCGGTATGTCCTATCAGGAACGTCTGTCCGGTAACCAGGCCCCTGCCCTGTACGCCATTTCACTGATTGTGGTGTTCCTGTGTCTGGCGGCACTGTATGAGAGCTGGTCAATTCCGTTCTCCGTTATGCTGGTGGTGCCATTGGGGGTTATCGGTGCGCTGCTGGCCGCAACGTTCCGTGGGCTGACCAACGACGTGTACTTCCAGGTAGGCCTGCTGACAACCATTGGCTTGTCGGCGAAGAACGCGATACTTATCGTCGAATTCGCCAAAGATCTGATGGAGAAAGAAGGTAAAGGCCTGATCGAAGCCACGCTTGAAGCTGTTCGTATGCGTCTGCGCCCTATTCTGATGACCTCACTGGCATTTATCCTCGGGGTACTGCCGCTGGTTATCAGCTCTGGTGCGGGTTCCGGCGCACAGAACGCGGTAGGTACCGGGGTAATGGGCGGTATGATCACCGCGACCGTACTGGCTATCTTCTTCGTACCGGTGTTCTTTGTGGTGGTTCGCCGCCGCTTCAGCCGGAAGAATGAAGATATTGAACACAGTCATTCGGTAGAACCTCACTGATACCGGTTTCACATGATAAAAAGGCCGCATTAGCGGCCTTTTTCATTTCTGAAAAAAATCATAAAATACGCTTATTGTCGTTTTATTTATTTTATGCCATGTTTAAAAGGCATATCATAATTAGCAGAAAACTTAATGGGCGAACTCAGGATTGTTTTAATTCCATTTCGCCGCTTAACTTATTAGGAATATTCCTAATAACAAGTCCATACAAAGAAAATTCTGAATCCGGACTTTTTCCGCGTGTTTACGCTAAATCAATGAAACGTAAGGAAGCGAAAAAAAACCAGCGTTAATTTGGATAAAAGTGTTCATCTTAGGATGTACTATTGCGTAAACGCTCGCAGACTCTGATTTTAATTGTAATTTTTCGTAATAGCGCGGTGAAATCCTGATCAGAGTGGCTTATAGTTAGAGTGAACAGAAGCACAGCACCCGTAGAGCTAAGTAGGTTGTATCCATCCCGACAATGATGTTCGGTGAGTAAGAAATCACTCAGAAGGGGATGCGCTATGGACGAGTACTCGCCAAAAAGGCATGATATCGCGCAGTTGAAATTTCTCTGCGAATCCTTGTACCATGACTGCCTTGCCAATCTTGATGAAAGTAATCATGGCTGGGTGAACGATCCAACATCGGCCATCAATTTGCAATTGAATGAGTTGATAGAGCATATCGCGACCTTCGCACTTAATTATAAAATTAAGTACAATGAAGATAATAAACTGATTGAGCAAATTGACGAATACCTGGATGACACCTTTATGTTGTTCAGCAGCTACGGCATTAACGCGCAGGATTTGCAGAAATGGCGTAAATCTGGAAACCGGCTATTCCGCTGTTTCGTCAACGTGAGCAGAGCTAACCCGGTTAGCCTTTCCTGTTAAAATTATTACAATGACTAAGGTGAATTTATGTCTGATAAACCACTCACAAAAACCGATTATTTGATGCGCTTACGACGTTGTCAGTCAATTGACACACTCGAACGCGTGATTGAAAAAAATAAATACGAGCTTTCTGATAATGAACTGACCGTATTTTATTCAGCCGCTGACCATCGTCTTGCCGAGCTGACCATGAATAAACTGTATGACAAAATCCCGCCTTCCGTGTGGAAATTTGTCCGTTAGTTGTTGCAGTGTGTCTGTAGAGGTTCTACGCCACTCTCTTAGTTGTTTATACCTTTCGAATTACGATCCCGGTGTTAAAGCCAGGTCTCCGTGTAAAACGTGATCATTAGCAACAATGTTGTGACTTTAGTCACACGCGCTTTTCGGGAACGTTCCCTTCCTGGCTTATCCCGATTACCCTGCGGTAATCGAACCCAGAGAGGCATCCTATGAGCGTAGAAAAACAGAAAATGATTGCGGGTGAACATTACCGTCCTGGTGATGAAACATTACGGGCCGACCGACTGCGCGCCCGCCATCTGGTTCACCGCTATAACCACTCCGCCCCCGATGAGAAAACAGAACGCCAGAAGATTCTGGCGGAACTGCTGGGGCAAAGTGAAGGGGCTTATATTGAGCCAGCTTTCCGTTGTGACTATGGCTATAACATTTTCCTGGGCAAAGAATTTTACGCTAACTTCGACTGCGTGATGCTCGATGTCTGCCCTATTCATATTGGTGATAACTGTATGCTCGCGCCAGGCGTGCATATTTATACGGCCACCCACCCGCTGGATGCCGAAGAACGCAACAGCGGAGTGGAATACGGTAAACCCGTGCGCATTGGCAATAATGTCTGGATCGGCGGACGAGCGGTGATTAACCCGGGCGTCACGGTGGGGGATAATGTGGTGATTGCCTCCGGCGCTGTGGTGACAAAAGATGTCCCGGCCAATGCCGTCGTCGGGGGTAATCCGGCGAAAATTATCAAAATGCTGTGAAGGTGTGGGGAGTCAACTGTTATGGTCTTTCAGCACATAACTGTTACTTTTTTCAGTCAAATGGCTCCCCTAAAATAGGCAGATCCCCTGTATTCAACAATCATGAAGGCAAAAAATGACCGAAATACAGCGCCTGCTTACCGCCACCATCGACGATCTCAACATCCGCGAAAAGCGCGATAATCGCCCGCGCTTTAGCATTAGCTTTATTCGCAAACATCCAGGCCTGTTTGTCGCAATGTATGCCGCCTGGCTGGCAACGCTGATTGTCATGCTGAAATCCGAAACGCTGGTGGACTCCGTCTGGCTGCTTGTGGTGCTGTTTGCGGTATTTAACGCGTTTTTCTTTTTTGATGTGCATCCGCGCTATCGTTATGAAGATATCGACGTGCTCGATTTCCGGGTCTGCTACAACGGCGAGTGGTACAACACCCGTTTTGTCCCGCCGGAGCTGATCGACAGCATTCTGCACTCCCCTGCGGTAGAAACCGAACAAAAAGAGAAACTGCAAAAAATGGTCTCAACCAAAGGCCAGCTCTCTTTCTATGATGTCTTTACCCTTTCCCGCCCTGCTGTTGCGTGATCAGTATCTGTATGCGTCGGATAGCCGACGCATACAGTGAAGCGGATGTGTTCCCGTAGCCTAATACCAGACCGCTCTGCCCCTGTTTTGTATCAAGGTAATACCCGCTCAATGCCGCCGGAGCCAGCTGATACGCCCTGGCCTGTTCCACCAGTTGCCTGTCGTCGATTCCGTCAATCGCCACCGTCAGATGCATGCCCCCTTCCCCCGCCAGAATCCGGTGTGGTACATGAAGCTCCGCATTCAGAGCCTCACGCAACTGCCGGTAGCGTTTACGATAGAGACGACGCATGGCTGCCAAATGGCGCGCATAGTGGCCCTCTTCAATGAACAGAGCCAGGGTACGCTGCTCGGCGCGATGCCCGCCGCGCAATAACGAACCGATGGCCGGGCGTGCCGCTTTCGCCAGCGCTGGGGGGAAAACCATAAACCCCATTCTGAGCGACGGGAATAACGTTTTGCTGAATGTACCCAGATAAACAACGGGCGCATGGTTAATCATTCCCAGCATCGCCGGTACCGGCTCACCGCTATAACGAAACTCGCTGTCGTAATCATCCTCGATAATCCAGGCGTTATGTTGTCGCGCCACATCCAGTAACGCCAGACGTCGCCGCGCGCTGAGGACACTTCCGTACGGAAACTGATGTGAAGGTGAAGTAAAAATAAGCGAAGGGGACGGCGCATCTGTTCCTTCCCAGCACATGCCCTCTCCATCAACCGGTATTCCCGTTATGGCTAAACCCGCTTTCACAAAGGCGCTTTTTGCGCCGGCATAGCCGGGATCTTCCACCCAGGCAACATCGCCCGGCTCACTCAACAGCAGGGTGCAGAGGTTCACACCTTCCAGTGCGCCTTCGGTGATCACAATCTGGCTGGCGTCGCAGTCAATCCCGCGGGAAAGCGCAAGGTGGCGGGCGATGGCCGCCCGCAAAGCAGGTTCCCCGGCGGGATCGCCGTAGCCCAACAGGGCACTTCCCTCCTCCCGCAACACGCGATCGTACAGGCGCCGCCAGAGCGGCAAGGGAAAATAGTTGATGGCCGGTATCCCCGGCGTAAAGGTCAGAACCGGCGTGCTACGCGGTACAGGGGCAGGCAGTGCGCTAACCCGCCCGGCAAGCGCAACCGCAGGTGCCGGTAAATCCTGCGCGAGCTGACGGGCCGCCAGCGGTGCCACCCGCGTTCCCTGGCGGCTACGCAACAGATACCCTTCGAGCGTGAGCTGTTCCAGTGCCCCATTAACGGTGTTTCGGGAAAGGGAGAGATGCCCGGCCAGCGTTCTGGAACCAGACAGGCGACTACCGGACTGTAACCTGCCGGACAATATGTACTCCCGCAATGAAAGATAAAGCGTGCGCTGCAGCGTCTCTTGTCCGCGTTTTTTCAGCGCCGTATTCAGCAAGGTATACAGTTCATCGCCAGGAATATTCATCGCCCCTCCTCGTGGTACCACCAAAACATAGCCTGTTGGTCCTTTTTAAGGAACCACTTCTTCACTAGTCTGGAACTCTTTACAACGTCACGGAGATGAAGATGAATACTTTCAATCAGTTTGGGCAGCCGGTGGGCGAAGCGCTAATCGACTGGCAGCCCCGTCAGCCCCCTTCCCGGGTGGTCCTTCAGGGCCGCTACTGCTGGCTTGAGCCGCTGCAGGTGGAGCATGCCGGTGCGCTGTTTGCCGCTTATTCGCTCGCCGGGGATACCCGAAGCTGGACATGGCTTCTGCGTGAACCCGATGCCACCGCCGGTGAATTTGCCGCATGGGTGGCAAGCGTGAGTGAATTATCAGACCCGATACACTTTACCGTCTTCGATAATCAGACCCGCTCCCCGGTGGGAACCCTGGCCCTGATGCGTATCGACCCCAAAAATGGCGTTGTGGAGGTGGGACACGTTCATTTCTCCCCGCTGTTGAGCCGCACGCCAATGTCTACCGAAGCGCAGTTTCTGCTGATGCAATACGTGTTCGATACTCTGGGCTACCGGCGTTATGAGTGGAAGTGCAACAGCCTGAACGAGCCTTCCCGCAAGGCTGCGCTGCGTCTGGGCTTTTTGTTTGAGGGGCGTTTTCGCCAGGCGCTGGTCACCAAAGGCCATAACCGGGATACGGACTGGTTTTCGATTATCGACAAAGAGTGGCCAGCGCTGGCGAGCGCCTTTGAAAGCCGGCTTGCCACCGACAATTTTACTGCCGATGGCAAACAGAAAAGATCCCTGGAAAGCTGGCGTGAAACGGGCGTCTAGCGTCTTTTTTTACGTCCCTGCACCGCTTTAAAGCGCGGGTTTGATTTGCAAATCACATACAGGCGTCCCTTACGTTTGACTATCTGGCAATCCGGGTGACGCTGTTTCGCACTCCGCAACGAGTTAAGTACTTGCATGATCACCCCCGCTTCGCATTAAGAAAGCCGCCAAAACGTTTACGGAAGCGCGCCGCGCTGCCATCCGTCGAGAAGGTTTTCTGTTTGCCGGTATAAAACGGATGCGATTTTGAAGAGACCTCGATGGTGATGTAAGGATAGGTTTCACCGTCGAGTTCAATTTCGCGGTCAGTCTTGATGGTTGAACCAACTTTAAAGTATTCATTGGCGCTGGTGTCGTGAAACACCACGGTGCGATAGGCTGGATGGATATTGGGTTTCATCGTGAATTACTCATGTTTTGTTATAACATAACAAAATAATATCCAGGCTCTGCGGTAAAAACAACCCCCGAGAGTGCATCACATTTCCGACGATATTTTTTGATTTCGCTGCTGCGGAACGAAAACCATGACGCTCACGTGCTATAACTATATCATTTCGCGGTAAAAACTTTCTCCTCTGGCAAGCGTCTCAGTGCCCTGGAGTGGGCATATGAGGAAGGACACGGCAGCATGAAAACCCGACATCTGGTCAGCCTGGTGACTGGCATACTGATCTTTTCTGTGCTGATACCGATTTGCCTCAGTATCTGGCTGGCGCATCGCCAGGCGGAAGAAAAATTTGTCGATGCGCTGGACAGCTATGCCTCACGCGTGCTGTTGCGTACGGACAGGGTTGTTGGGCAGGCCAAGGAAGCACTCACGCAGCTGCAGACCTTTAAAGGCCCTCCGTGTAGCCATTTGCATTTACGGGAAATGCGCCGGATCGCCTTCTCGTGGCTCTATGTTCAGGAAGTGATCTACACCGATAACCTTAAACCACTGTGCTCGTCGCTGGAACAGGTCAGCAAAGCGACCGCGTTCCCGCCGCCCATGCGCATTACGGAAGATGGCTATAGCGCGTGGCTTACGAGGCCAAATGAACTCGGTTTCAACCGCAACATGGCCGTGCTGGGGCAAGGACATTATCTTGTACTGGTCGATCCCGCCTCGCTGGTGGATGTGATCCCCTTCGCCGATATTTCTATCGATGCCGCCCTGGTAGCGAACGCAACACATCTCGTGTTCTCCAGCAGCAGCAAACTGGATCCGCATATCCGCGACATGATTAAAGATCAGGAGATGGTCAGTGTTGAGTACAACGGCGCAATGTACGTCATGAAGCCCGTACCGGAGCTGGGAATAAACGTTGTTGCATGGGCTGCGCTGAAACCGCTGGCGGAAACCTGGCACCGGCAACTCCTTTTCTGGCTGCCGTTTGGCATGCTGATAAGCCTGCTTGCCGCCCTGTTTGTTCTGCGGATATTGCGTCGCATCCAGTCGCCGCGTAACCGCCTGCTTGATGCGATCAATAACCGTGAATTCGAGGTTTACTACCAGCCTATTGTGGCGCTCTGTAGCGGGAAAATAGTGGGCGCAGAGGCGCTAACGCGTTGGCCTCAGCCTGACGGGAGTAGCCTGTCGCCTGACAGTTTCGTCCCGCTGGCGGAACAAACGGGGCTTATCTCGCGCCTCACGCATCTGGTGATCGAAAAAGTGTTCGAGGATATGGGCAACTGGCTGCATCTCCATGCCGATCAGCATATCTCCGTCAACCTCGCGCCTGCAGATTTAACCTCCGGCAAGCTGCCGCCGCTTCTGAGCCAGCTACTCAATAAATGGCAAGTCCGCCCGGAACAGATAGCGCTTGAATTAACCGAACGCGGCTTTGCCGATCCCAAAATCAGCGCACCGGCCATCGCCGCTTTTCGCCGTTCGGGCCACGCCATTTACATCGATGATTTTGGCACGGGCTATTCCAGCCTGAGCTATCTGCAGGATCTGGACGTCGACACGCTGAAAATTGATAAGTCGTTCGTGGATGCGCTGGAGTACAAAAACGTAACGCCACACATTATAGAAATGGCGAAATCACTGAAGCTGGCGATGGTTGCTGAGGGAGTGGAAACCGCAGGGCAGCTCGCCTGGCTGCACCGTCACGGCGTGCAATACGGGCAAGGCTGGTACTACAGTAAGGCGCTGCCAAAAGCGGAATTTATGGCATGGGCAGAAAATAACCTTAACGCCCCTTCTACTTCAGATAAGATTTGATCACCTGTAAAACCACGCCAAGATCGGCCTCACGCTGATCTTCCTCAGGCTCTTTGACGACGTGATCGGTTAAATGGCCTTCGATCACCTGCAGCATCATGCCATTCACCGCACCGCGGATCGCGGCCAGCTGCTGTAATACCTCGGCACACTCATGCTCGTCGTTACTGAGCATTTTTTCCAGCGCGGTGCTCTGCCCCTGAATTTTCTTCAGGCGAGTCAATAACATCTTCTTGTGACGAACCGTATGTGACATCTCTGCATCCTTCTTCTTCTGGCGGGTAAAGCATAACACGCCCTACTCCCCCTGAGTATTTTTCTACTGGGGGGTAGTATTCAACTACTGGGGGGGAGTACTATCTGCGCACCTTTTTCAGTGCGGATTTTGTAATGAACGATTTTGCTTCTCTTCTGCAACAGGGCAACGCATGGCTATTCATTCCCAGCGCGATCCTGCTCGGTGCCCTGCATGGTCTTGAGCCGGGCCACTCTAAAACAATGATGGCAGCCTTTATTGTGGCGATCCGCGGCACGCTGAAACAGGCGGTATTATTGGGGCTGGCGGCCACGCTTTCCCATACCGCGGTGGTCTGGATCATTGCCATGGCGGGATTATGGTTTGGTCGCGGCTGGGATGCGCAAACCTCTGAACCCTGGTTCCAGCTTATCTCTGGGGTATTGATCGTTTTGATCGCGCTGTGGATGGCGTGGCGTACCTGGAAGGAGAATCAGCCGCACGATCATCATCACCACCATGACCATGACCATGACCATGACCATGACCACCATCATGATCATCACCATCATGAACATCAACTGGTTGCAGAGGAGTGGCAAGACGCCCACCAGCGCGCCCATGCGCAGGATATCAATCGTCGTTTTAACGGACAAAACGTCACCACCGGTCAAATTGCGATGTTTGGGCTGACCGGCGGGTTGATCCCCTGCCCGGCGTCAATCACCGTCCTGCTGATCTGCCTGCAGCTCAAGCACTTTGCCCTGGGCGCCACGCTGGTATTTAGCTTCAGTATTGGTCTGGCGTTAACGCTGGTGGCATCGGGCGCGATTGCCGCGTTAAGCCTTAAACATGCGACAAAACGCTGGCCGGGGTTCAGCGAGTTTTCACGCAAAGCACCGTGGTTCTCTGCGGCACTGATTATCCTGGTGGGGGGTTACATGATCCTGCACGGGTTAGGCGGTATCCTGGCCTGAACCAGGCGGCCAACGCGTGGCCGCCACCGAAGGTCAGTTGAGGTTCTGACGCCAGCTAAAGCGATAGCGAAGCTGACGATTTTGCAGGATGAATTCCGGCGAGACGCTGGGGCTCCAGGAGTCATCTCCACCCACGCCCATATGGAACGCATCAAGATTGAGCCAATACCCCGGCTCGTCACGCAGCAGATGGTGATGGGTTGTCTCACGCAGCTGTTGCTGGCTGTGGCGGCTCACAGAGAAATGGAACTGCCCGTTCAACTGATGCGTCCCCAGCACCAGTTCACGGGTATCGCACCGCAAGCCGTTTTCCGTCGGGAAGATGTACGGCGTATGCATTGCCTGCAGCGGCAACGTCCAGCGCCCCTGCTGTGCTGCCAGCTTTCTGTCCGGGTAGTTTTCATGCGGCCCCAGCCCCAGCCAGTGAACGGCTTCCGGCGGCCGGGCAAGATGCATGCTCAGGCCAATACGCGCAGGCTCCGGAATATCAGACGCAACCTCTACCTCAACCTCACCGTGCAGCACACCCTGATCGTCCACTCGCCAGACTTTACGGCTCAGGAACAGCGCTTTGCCGAGATGTTCCCAGGCATGCAGCGTCGTGACTACCGCCTCGCGGGCATGCTGCTCTCCTTCACAACGCAGCAACCGCGGGGTGATGTCGTACATCCCCGCTGCCTTCCAGCGCTCCACCCATGCATTTGGATCGATACGCGTGGCCTCGCTGACCCCGATATCATTGTCCAGCGGCGCGCGGGTAAAGTTATCCGTCAGCGGCGAGAGCAGCGTTTCAACGCCATTGTTCAGCCACTGCGTCAGGTGTCCTGAGGTACGGTCAACTATCCATCGCTGCTGCTGGTGCGTCAGGGTCAGCATCTCATCGGTTTGCGTCAGTACCGGCGGCACACCCACCGGTGCGGGCGGGGCGATAAACAACGGTGCCGGGAGCGGCCATTGATCCCACGCGCAGCGATGGTTTTCCGGTGACCACGGCGTTGCCTTCAGCTGGTACACCTCGACATTCAGCCAGACCTCGCCCGGCTCCGCCGTCAGCGCGGGCAGAGAGATGTCCAGACGCTGAGTCTCCTGAGGCGCGATGGAGAGCGTAACCTCCCCCTTAGCCAGCACCGTTCCGTCACGGGTCACCGACCATCTGAGCAGCTCGTTATCCGTATGACGGAACAGGTAATCGCTTTGCACGTCCACCACCAGCGGAGAAGTGCTTACCCGCGTAAAGGTAAAGAACTGCTGCGCGCGCTGAGCCTCATACAGTGCCGGGTGCGGCGTGCGATCGGGGAACACCAGCCCGTTAAGGCAGAACTGTCGGTCATTGGGTGTATCACCAAAATCGCCGCCGTAGGCCCAGAACGGGGTGCCATTTTCATCTTTCTTCGTCAGCGCCTGGTCGACCCAGTCCCAGACAAATCCTCCCTGCAGACGCGGATGGCTACGAAACGCCTGCCAGTATCTGGCGAAGCCGCCAAAGCTGTTGCCCATTGCGTGGGCGTATTCGCAGAGGATCAGCGGTCGGGTTTCATCCGGCAACCCGATCCATTTTTTAATGGACCATTTAGGCACCGCCGGGAACGGCTGGTCCTGATCAACACGGGCATACATCGGACAAATGATATCGGTCGCCGCCGTGTTCGCTCCACCGCCTTCATATTGAACCGGGCGCGTCGGATCGGCGGTTTTTAGCCAGCGATACAGCGCGTCGTGGTTTGCACCGTGACCAGACTCATTGCCCAGCGACCAGATGATAATGGACGGATGATTACGATCGCGTTGCACCATGCGGGTCACGCGCTCGCTCATGGCGGGCAGCCAGCGGGGATCGTCAGCGAGACGACTCATCGGCACCATGCCGTGGGTTTCGATATTGGCCTCGTCAACCACATAGAGGCCGTAGCGATCGCAAAGCCGGTACCACAGAGGATGGTTTGGGTAGTGCGAGCAGCGCACGGCGTTGAAGTTGTGCTGCTTCATGATTTCGATATCGCGACGCATCGTCGCTTCGTCCATCACCTGGCCGTTTTCCGGGTGATGTTCATGCCGGTTGACCCCGCGGATCAGCAGTGGCTTGCCGTTGAGCTTCAGCAGGCCATTGCTGATTTCAACGCGGCGGAAGCCCACATCACAGGCTTCAATCTCCAGCACCTCACCCTGCGGGTCCAGCAGCGCGATCGTCAGCCGATAAAGCGCTGGGGTCTCAGCACTCCATAAGGCGGGTGACGCAACCGGGATCGCCACCGTCAACCGCTCGGCCCAGTTGCCACGTTCATCCACAATGGCCGAGCCTGGCCGCCGGGTGGCGCTGGCACAGCGTTCACCGTTGCGCCAGAGCGTTATTGCCACCTCGCACTCCGCAAAGTGAGCGCCCGCCAGGGAGACATCCACCTTAAGCACGGCGCGATCCAGCTCCGCATTGAGGTCGGTAACCACCTGATAATCCGCGATGTACGTCTCCGGCTTATGCAGCAGCGACACATCGCGGAAAATCCCGCTCATGCGCCACATGTCCTGATCTTCCAGATAGCTTCCGTCGCACCAGCGCAAAACCATCACGGCCAGGCGGTTCTGGCCAGCACGCAACACGCTCGAAAGATCGAATTCGGCCGGCAGACGGCTGTCCTGGGAATACCCCACCCACTGACCGTTGCACCAGAGATGAAACGCCGAGTTCACGCCATCAAAGATAATGCGGGTTTGCCCGCCCTCGAGCCACGCGTCCTCCACTTCAAATGTGAGCGAGTAACAACCGACCGGATTCTCTGCCGGAACAAAGGGCGGATTGACGGGAATGGGATAGGTGACGTTGGTGTAAACAGGTGTATCAACCCCCTGCATCTGCCAGTTTGACGGCACCGGCATCGCAACGGCATCCGGGCAATCTTCGCCTGTCCATGCCTGCGGAACCTGCTCAGGTGCAGAAAAGAAGCTAAATCGCCACTCCCCATTCAGGGAACGTCGGCTGATGGATGCCGCGTCCTCTCTGGCGGCGTGTTCATTACGCCAGCTATGAAATGGCGCATGCGCCGCCAGCCGGTTCCACTGGGTGACGCCGGGATTTTCCCAGTCCCGACGGGCCAGAAGTGCGCTGAGAGTCAGCGAGACAGTATTAGACATGTTTCCCTCTTTGCGAAGCGCTCACAATTTTACTCAACATGCCCTGGCAAACTGCCGCGGTAAAGCGTGGGATCGCCGTGTAGCGAGTCAGATCACAAAAGTGTTACTGGCGAGCAAGTTGCTCTGCCAGCAGGGCCAAGCTTCTCAGCTGCTGCGCAAGATCCTCACGATCGGCCTGCTGCGGGGTGCGACGGGCACTGGATTGTCGGCTAATCAACGTGACGGGCAACTGAACCTGCCAGCAGGCTTCATGGCGGGCGGGAGCCAGCAGCCACTCCACACTTTGTTCACCTGCCTCGCGAAATGCCTGACGGATGGTGGTAAGCGGAGGTGAAAACCAGGCGCTGTCGGCGGTATCGTCAAACCCCACAATCGATATCTGGCCCGGGATCGTCACCCCTTTTTCCGCGCAGGCCCGCATCACCCCCAGCGCCATTTGATCGTTAGCCACCAGAATGGCATCCGGTAACGTTGCAGCAGACAACAGCGCATGCCCCTTTTCATAACCGCAGGCTGCGCTCCAGTCGCCGTAGGCCACCGCCGCCGCCTCAAGGCCAGCTTCCGCCAGCGCGGCTTTCCATGCCGCCAGACGGGCACGAGCGGAAACAGAGCTTTCCGGCCCGCTCAGCAATGCAATACGCTGATGCCCGAGCGACAGCAAATGTTCAACGCCCAGACGAGCGCCCTGTTCCGCATTAAAAACCAGACTGTTGACCGCTGCCGACGGAGAGACATCCAGAAACAGCACCGGCACGGGCGACGCCAGTGCCTTGAGTTGTTCGGCATGGGGATCGTCAAGCGGCACGTTCACCAGCAGGGCTTCCACGCGCTGCGCCAGCAGCTCCTGAAGCGCGGCCTGGCACTGTTGCGGATGTTCCACCATTGAGATCAGTACGCTCGCCCCCTTTTCTACCGCCCGGGATTTGACCGCAGAGACAATTTGCGAAGGCGCATGCAGCGCCAGATCGGTAGTGATCAGTCCCAGCGTACGGGTGCGCTTGCCCGCCAGCTGCTGCGCGCCACGGTTAGGAACATAGTGCAGCTCCGCCATGGCCTGCTGCACCTTTTCCCGTGTCCGGGCAGAAACATGCTCCGCGTCGTTAATCACACGGGAAACGGTTTGATAAGACACCCCCGCAAGGAGGGCAACATCATAGAGGGTAATGGCTTTCATGCGTTCCGGCTTGGTGTTAACAGAGCCGTCTATTGTGGCACAGCGCGGCCATTAATACCTGTGAGCGCTTCGCAAAATTAAACAACCCGCTCTGGCTGAGGAACGTTATCCGTACGCGGCTTCTGACGGAACCACGGCAAACAGAGCTGGATAAGCGGGCCGATGGTCAGGGCATACAGTACCGTCCCGACGCCAAACGTTCCGCCAAGGACGCAGCCAATCAGCAGAACACTCACTTCAATTGAAGTCCGAACGCTGCGGATTGACCACCCCAGCCGGGCGTGAATGCCGGTCATCAGTCCATCGCGTGGGCCCGCACCGAACCCGGCACCGATATACATACCGGTTGCTATCGCGTTCAGCACAATGCCCCCAACCAGCAGAGCAATCCGAATGGGGAGAAAATCCAGCTCGGGGATAAGGGCCATCGAGGCATCCGCCGCCAGGCCAATACAGACTACGTTACTGAGCGTTCCCAGCCCAGGCATCTGACGCAGCGGGATCCACAGCAGCAGCACCGCGGCACCGGTCAAAATAATCACCGTACCGATGGTCATCCCCAGCTGTAATCCCACCCCAAGGTGAAACACATCCCACGGGTCAACCCCCAGATCCGAACGAATAAACATCGCGGTTGAAAGCCCGTACAGGCCTAAACCAACGTACAGTTGCAGCAGACGACGTACCATTTTAGCTTCTCCAGTGAACCAGGCTTTCATCTTGTTCGAAAATGGCACTATGATTAATGTCCAGTTTTCAAATAGTGGACTGCATATGTCATCACGCCGTTTCGGAAGTCAGTCGCTGGTTCGCCTTTTGGGCCACTGGCAACAAACCCCGTCCCGAACCCCACTCTGGCGACAGCTGGCCGACGCGTTGCGCCTGCTGATCCTAGACGGCAGGCTGGCGTTGAGCACGCGCCTGCCCGGTGAACGTGAACTGGCCACGGCGTTAGATGTAAGCCGGACGACCATCAGCAGCGCGCTGGCCCATCTGCGAGAGGAAGGGTATCTGGAGAGCCGACACGGCAGCGGTTCACGCGTGATCCTGCCCGATACCCGTGCCATACCGACGCTTTCAGCGGCAAGCGCAGCGCTGGATCTCTCCACTGCCGCCCTGAATGCCGGGCCAGAGATCCACCAGGCTTACACCTGGGCGCTCACCGCGATCACCCAGCATCTTACGCTGACCGGTTACGATCAGCTCGGCCTGGCGGCTCTGCGCGACGCCATTGCCGCTCGCTATACCGCACGCGGGCTGCCGACCCGCGCAGACGAAGTGATGGTGGTCAATGGTGCCGTCAGCGGTTTTGCGCTGGTACTGCGGATGATGGCCGGCCCGGGCGATCGCGTCGTGGTCGATCATCCCACCTATCCGCTGGCGATTGCAGCCATCCAGGGGGCATCGTGTCGGCCGGTGGGCGTGTCGCTGCCGGAAAGCGGCTGGGATACGGATGGCTTTGCCGCCACACTTGCGCAGACAGCACCGCGCCTGGCGTACCTGATGCCGGATTTTCACAATCCAACAGGGCGATGCATGGATATCGCCACCCGTCAGGCAATAACCGACATTGCCGCTCGCACCCGTACCACGCTGGTGGTCGATGAAACGATGGTCGATCTCTGGTTTGAAGCACCGCCCCCGCCGCCGCTGGCGTCGTTTAATTCGCAGGCTACGGTGATCACCCTGGGTTCGGCGGGAAAAAGTTTCTGGGGTGGGCTGCGCCTCGGCTGGATCCGCGCCTCGTCGCGCACCATTGCCACACTTGCCCAGACGCGGGATACGCTGGATTTAGGCTCGCCGCTGCTGGAACAGCTGGCCACGCTGTGGCTTATTAACAATAGCGAGACATTTCTGCCTGCGCGCCGGAAAATACTGAAGGAGCGACGCGACCGCTGCGGTGAACTGCTGCGCGAACATTTTCCCCAGTGGCGGTTTCAGGAGGCGGAAGGCGGGCTATCCTACTGGATCGAGCTGCCGGGCATGCTGGCGACACAGCTCGCCGCACGTGCAGAAATGCTGGGGATTAATCTTGGAACCGGCACACGCTTTGGGTTATCGGGTGCGTTTGACCGCTACTTACGCGTGCCCTTCTCGCTCGAGTCGACAGAGCTTGAGCAGGCGTTGCTACGAATCAAACCGGTTTGGCTCGCATTAAATAAAACCGCACCGTCGGTAAAACGCAGTCTTGTTTAATATAAAAGTTTGAAGTGGATCATAAAATAAAAACTGCTGACTGTCATACGGCAGTCAGCAGTTTTCACCATTCAGGAATCAGTGCTGAGGAGGAATAGGAAAACCTTTCAGTGAAATAACAAAACTTTCACCGTCTTTCTTTATTTTTGCGCCGGTATCACACCAGTCAGACGCAATACGAAAGAACTCATCACTTCCTACATTCCAGCCAAGACGGACATGCTTCACGTAGCCTGAACGCAACAGATCGCAGGCTTCTTTGTAGTCACTGGCGGTCGATAGTTGTTGTTTCATTTTCTCTTCTTCAGAAGTTTACGTAGAGCTTTGATTTCTTTAGGAGTAAAAGGCGTTACACTCTCTTCTTCCGTATGCTGATTATCAATATCCTCTTCCGATACTCCCACCTCGTCTGCGGCTTCAAATGCCAGCAGCAGCAACTTCTCTGTGGTCACGCTTAAGTTTTCGTTATTCACTTCCGCATAGTGGCGAAGTCTTTCTTTTAGCGCTTCGTCAATCTTAACGTTTAATACCGCAGTAGCCATGATTGTCACTTCCCTTCGGAATAAGTGCTTTATTTAATACACGATGTTAACAATGTAATCCAGATATATATTTTTAACTTATGACAGAAAAAAGACGCCCAGAAATAAAATGACAGTCTATTATTACAGGTTTATGACAGTAATATTTCAGCGCGATGAAATATATATTACACCACGAATTAAACCCTGTTAATTCTGTGGAATAGCCATGCTGGAAGGAGGTAAAAAACGGGAAGATGTTGCCAGAAGCACAAATGGGTGGGGGCCCTGCCAGCTGCATCCCGGCACACACGTCGTCTGCCCTGGCTGCTTCCTTCCGGACCTGACCTGGTGAACAGAGTAGCGTTGCGGGAGAACCAACAGAGCCCCCATTGTGAGCGTTGTTACCCAACGCGCTGGCGCATTATCCCTGTGCTAACGGTCAATTGCAAGCTGCCAGCAACCGGATGGTGGTTTCTTGCGCAAACAGGCACAGCAATCGGCGCAATCTTCGTTTAACATGACACTTCACTCATCCCCACAGGTGTACTGATGGACGAACACGACTCCTTTCCACAGCGAGTGTGGCAAATTGTGGCCTCCATTCCCGAGGGCTACGTGACAACCTATGGTGACGTCGCACGTCTTGCTGGCTCCCCCCGCGCGGCGCGTCAGGTGGGTGGCGTGCTAAAACGGCTTCCTGAAGGCAGTACATTGCCCTGGCATCGGGTTGTGAATCGTCATGGTGCCATCTCGCTCACCGGGCCGGATTTGCAGCGCCAGAGGCAGGCATTACTTTCAGAAGGGATACAGGTGTCCGGGTCAGGGCAGATTGATTTGCAGAAGTATCGCTGGGTGTATTGACCCCCTCCCCCGAAGGAGAGGGGAACACATTACAGCTGAGTCGGTGGGGTAGGTACAGACGGTTGGTTCGTCTGTGGTGCAATCGGCACTTCGGTTTGCTGCACCGGCACCAGGTTCAGGTCGATTTTCGTCCCACCGTTGTTGATGGCTTCCTGAACCGTATCGGTAATAAACACCAGCTTACCGTTGATGGTTACCGCAGCGCTCAGAAGGATACGGGCGTTCGGCTGTACGTCTGCCGGGTTATACGGCAGCACGAAGCTAAACGGTGCCTGCTTACCTTCGGTACGTACAGCACGCTGGGCCACTACTTTCGACGGCGCGTCGGCCAGAGAAGCATCAGACAGCGTGACCGTTAATACCGCATCCGGTGGTAAAGCGACTCGCTGTTTGATCCAGATAGTACCGGAAACATTAGGTTGCTGAATGGATTGCTGTGAGAGTGTATTAATCCCATTTGGATCTGCTGCTGGCACCGGCACCTGGGCGCTCTTACCTGCACAGGCGGACAACGCCACCGCAATAGCTACACCACTTAGCATGGGCACGAGTTTCATTGAAGTCTCCTTATCATCAATGCACCAGCGGGATCGATCCCATCCGATGTCGTTTCAAACACATATCGTATTCAAGTGTGGCACAGATCACTGATTAATGCCTAAATTCTCCCTGATATTCAGATAATTCTACCCGTCGGACCACTTTCATTTCTGCGTTATACTCTACCTATCTTTCGCCACGGCGTTTATTGAGGACAACTATGAGTCAGGCACTGAACAATCTGCTGACATTACTGAATCTGGAAAAAATTGAGGAAGGACTCTTTCGCGGACAGAGCGAAGATTTGGGCTTGCGTCAGGTCTTCGGCGGGCAGGTCGTCGGACAGGCACTGTACGCTGCCAAGGAGACCGTCCCGGCAGACCGTCTGGTGCACTCCTTTCACAGCTATTTTCTGCGTCCTGGCGATAGCGCAAAACCCATTGTGTACGACGTGGAAGTGCTGCGTGACGGCAACAGCTTTAGCGCGCGCCGCGTGGCAGCCATTCAGAATGGCAAGCCCATCTTTTACATGACCGCCTCTTTCCAGGCACCGGAACCGGGTTATGAGCACCAGAAAACGATGCCAGCGGCACCGTCGCCGGACGATCTCAAATCGGAGACCGATATCGCCCGCGCGCTGGCCCACTTGCTGCCACCGCAGGTCAAAGAGAAATTCCTTTGTGATAAACCTCTGGAGATCCGCCCGGTCGAATTCCATAACCCGATGAAAGGCCATACGGCCGAGCCGAAACGCCAGGTCTGGATCCGCGCCAACGGCACCGTACCAGAGGATTTCCGCGTGCATCAGTATCTGCTGGGCTATGCGTCAGATTTTAACTTCCTGCCGGTTGCACTGCAGCCGCACGGCGTGGGGTTCCTTGAAAAAGGGATGCAGGTTGCGACGATCGATCACTCGATGTGGTTCCATCGTCCATTTAACATGAATGACTGGCTACTCTACAGCGTGGAAAGCACCTCGGCGTCCAGCGCTCGCGGGTTTGTACGTGGAGAGTTTTATACGCAGGACGGCGTGCTGGTCGCCTCGACGGTGCAGGAAGGGGTGATGCGTAATCGCGGGTGATGATGCCCTCACCCTGGCCCTCTCCCACGGGGAGAGGGAATAAATACTAAAAACGGCAATCAGGGATTGCCGTTTTGCTTTTACCTTGTGCGGCCTGATGCCCTCACCCTGGCCCTCTCCCACAGGGAGAGGGAATAAACACCAAAAACGGCAATCGGAGATTGCCGTTTTGCTGTTTATTATGCGTTATACGCATTCTCGCCGTGGCTGTTGACGTCGAGACCTTCGCGCTCCTGCTCTTCCGGTACGCGCAGACCCACAGTCATGTCCGCCAGTTTGTAGCCAATGAAGGCCACCACAGCAGACCACACAACGGTAATGGCGATACTTTCCAGCTGTACCAGCACCTGGTGAACCATGTCAACGCCCTCAGCGTAACCCACTCCGCCCAGCGATTTCGCGGCGAAGATACCGGTCATGATACATCCGACGATACCGCACACGCCATGCACGCCAAAGACATCGCAAGGGTCATCCACGCGCAGAAGACGTTTCAGCGCCGTCACACCCCACAGACCCGCCAGACCTGACACCAGGCCGACAAGCAGCGCACCACCGACACCGACGTAACCACATGCTGGGGTGATCCCCACCAGACCGGCAATAGCACCCGAGCACGCGCCCAGCAGAGAAGGTTTACCGCGTACCGCCCACTCACCAAACACCCAGGAGAGGATTGCACCCGCCGTGGCCACCACGGTATTCACGAAGGCCAGCGCAGCGATTTCGTTAGCAGCGCTCGCAGAGCCGGCGTTGAAGCCGAACCAGCCAAAATAGAGGATTGCTGTACCGGTAAAGACCATCGGCAGATTGTGTGGTTTGAACGCTTCTTTGCCAAAGCCCACGCGTTTGCCAATCAGGTATGCACCCACCAGACCCGCTACCGCGGCGTTGATGTGAACAACGGTACCGCCTGCGAAATCCAGCGCGCCGTGCGACGCCAGCAGACCACCACCCCAGACCATGTGTGCAATCGGCACATAGGAGAGTGTCAGCCAGACCACCACAAAGATCAGAACGGCAGAGAAGCGAATACGCTCAGCCAGCGCACCCACAATCAGCCCCACGGTGATACAGGCGAACGAGCCCTGGAACGCAACGTGGATGTACTGATAGAAACTGCCCATCACCGCGGTCAGTTCAATATTTTTCAACATGGCCCAGTTGAAGTTGCCGAAGAAGGCGTTACCTTCACCGAAGGCCAGAGAGTAGCCGTAAACCACCCACAGCACGCAAACCAGCGCGAACGTCACGGCAACCTGCGTCAGCATGGAGAGAACGTTTTTGCCACGGATCAGGCCGCCGTAAAACAGCGCGATACCCGGAATAGACATGAACAGCACCAGCGCGGTGCTGATCATCATAAAGGCGTTATCGGCTTTGTCTGCCACCGCAGGAGCAGCCATTGCCAGGCCCGGCAGCAGTGCCAGCGAACCCAGACCCGTTTTGATTGTTGCTATCTTCATTTTCTCGATCCCTATCACTGTGTGCCAGGAGTTACTTACAGTGCCGCTTCGTCAGATTCGCCGGTACGGATGCGAATGACACGCTGCAGTTCGGCAACGAAAATTTTGCCGTCGCCAATTTTGCCGGTATAGGCCGCTTTGCTGATCACATCGATGACTTCATCAAGCTGGTCATCAGCAATCGCGACATCAATTTTTACTTTTGGCAGGAAGTTAACGCTGTATTCCGCCCCGCGATAAAGCTCGGCATGACCCTTCTGACGACCGAAGCCTTTCACTTCGGTGACAGTCAGTCCCTGAATACCCATTGAAGACAACGCTTCACGCACGTCTTCGAGTTTGAATGGTTTGATTACCACCGTAACCAGCTTCATAGATCCCCTCCAGTCAGAATTCGGTAATGGCCGCAGCTAACACGCAGGAGACATTGCAAGGGGTGTGCCAGAAATGAAAACGGAAGGGAAAAGCGGCGCAATGCGCGTTAAAAGACCATTCATGATCAACAGGTGAAAAAAAACGCACCATGGCAGTGCATGGCGCGTTTCGGTTTTGCACCAACAGCGGTGACTGTTAGCACGTTGCCTGTTTTTGGTGCATCAGGCGCTAAGCGACTCTTCCTCCCGGACGCTGGCCGCCAGCTCTTCACCCGCCAGTTGCAGCTGATACATCTGCCAGTAGCGGCCTTTCGCCTCCAGGAGCGCCCGGTGCGTACCGCGTTCAACGGCCTGTCCGCGATGCAGCACCAGAATGGTATCTGCGTCGACAATCGTTGAAAGACGGTGCGCGATAACCACAAGCGTCGTATGATCGCGCACGGCGGCCAGTGCCTGCTGGATAGCCTGTTCAGTACCGGAGTCGATGCTGGCCGTCGCTTCATCCAGAATCAACACCTGTGGCGTTTCAATCAGCACACGCGCCAGCGCCAGAAGCTGTTTTTGCCCGACAGATAGGTTATTCCCCTGCTCACCCAGCCGGGTGTTGATCCCGTCGCTGAATCCGCGTGCCAGCTCTGCGAGCTGCACTTTTTCCAGCACTGCCCAGACCTGCTCCTCGGTATAATCACGCCCCAGGGTCACGTTGGCGTAAAAGGTATCGGCCAGCACGACCGGATCTTGCTGCACCATCGCTACACCTTTACGCAATACGCTGTGGCTGAGCGACGCCAGCGGACGTCCATCCAGACGAATTTCGCCTTTCGTTAACGGGTAGTAGCCCATCAACAGGCTTGCAAGCGTACTCTTGCCGCTGCCGGTATGTCCCACCAGCGCCACAAAGCCGCGCGACGGCACATCAAGATTGATGTCCTGCAACACCAGCCTGTCTTCACGGTAGGCAAACGAGACATGGTCAAACGTAATCGCCCCGCTTTGCAGCGGTGCTGTATCCTCACCATAGGTCTGACGCGGTCTGTCCATCAGTTCAAAGACGCGCTCGCCGGCAACCACCGCCTGCTGCAACATGGATTGTTGGGTTGTGAGTTCAATCAGCGGCTCGTTCAGGCGTCCCAGATAGCTGATAAAAGCATACAGAACCCCCACTTCAATCGTTCCGCCCGGACTCAGGCCAAAGAGCATCAGCAGGCCGCAAAGCACCAGTGCCGAGAAGAGGCTCAGCAACGGACGCAGCAGGAAACCATCAAGGCGCAGCGTCTGCATACGCGCCATATAGTGCGAACGGCTTGCTTCGCCCATGCGTTCGCCAAAGCGAGCCTGCTGGCGGAACTGCTGGATGACGCTCATGCCGTTGATCACTTCGTTGAAGCCATCGTTAATATCGGCCAGGTAGGTCCGCACCCGACGTACAATGGGCGTGCTGTAGCGCTGATAGATCACCATCACAATCAGCACCGCCGGGAAAATCGCGATCGCCACCAGCGCCATGCGCCAGTCAAGGCTGAACATCGCCACCAGCATGGCGCCAATCAACGCGGCACTGCGCAGCACGGTCGCCACGACCGTCACGTACAGATCGCGGATCACCTCGGTATCGTTGGTCACCCGCGAAATCACCTGCCCGACCGGCTGGATATCAAACTCGCTCAGCGGCTGGCGCAGCGCAGCATCCATAACGTCGGTACGCAGCTTCTGAACCACACCCACCGCCGCCCGGTTAAAGAGTAGCGACTGCGCATAGTGCAGGCCAGCCGCTGCCAGCTGTAGCCCCACATAGGCCACGCCTAACCCCGCCACCAGCCCCAGCGGCAAATAGCTTTTCGCAACCATATTGTCGATGAAATAACTGATGAGCAGCGGACCGCTCACTTCTGCAATCGCCGCAATCCACAGCAGCACGACGGCAAGAGCAAGGGGTTTTCGCCATGGCGAACCGTAGGCCAGCAGGCGTTTTAGCGTCGGCCACTGCGTTTTTGATTTACGCATTAGCGTCCTCCTCTTCCTGTTCCGGGGCATCGTCGAGTGCCGCTTCAAGCTGCTGATAGCGATACATATCGCGATACCAGCCCGGTTGCTCCGCAAGCTGGTCATGCTGCCCGCGCTGGGCAATGTGCCCGTGCTGCAACACCAGAATTTCACTGGCTTCCGTCAGCGCTGACAAACGGTGGGCACTGATGATCACCGTCCGTCCGTCGCTCCACTGGCGAAGGTTATGCAGGATCTGGTGCTCGGTTCGACCATCCACAGCAGAAAGCGCATCATCCAGGATCAGGATTTCAGCATTGAGCAGCAGCGCACGGGCAATGGAAATTCGCTGTTTTTGCCCGCCAGAGAGCATAACGCCACGTTCACCCACCTCCGTTTCATACCCCTGCGGCAGACGCAAAATATCGTCATGTACGCTGGCTAAGCGCGCCACATGCTCAATCTCTTCCTGCGTGGCCGACGGACAGCCAAGGGCTATGTTGTTCGCCACAGTGTCAGAAAAGAGAAACGGCGTCTGGCTGACCACGGCCAAACGGCGACGCCAGTCGTCTAGTTGCAGTGTCGTGAGAGGAAGATTGTGGAAACGAATCTCCCCCTGCGTGACATCAAAGTGACGCTGGAGCAGCGAAAGAACGGTACTTTTACCGGATCCCGTCGGACCACAGATCCCGAGCATTTGTCCCGGTTGCAGCGTAAAGCTGACGTTTTCCAGCACCGGATGTTCCGTCTGCGGATAAACAAACGTACGGATGTCGACGTTCATCACCCCACGCCCTTCCGGTACCGGTTCGGTACCGTCGTTGACCACTGGCGCTTCAGACAACATGGCGCGAATGCGGCTATAGGCGGCACTGCCGCGCTCCACGATATTAAACATCCAGGCCAGCGCCAGCATCGGCCAAATCATCAGCCCCAGGTACATGGCAAAACTGGTTAACTGCCCCAGGGTCAAGGTGCCCTGCACCACCATCCAGCTCCCGCCACCGACGGCCAACAGGTTAGCCATGCCAATGGCGATATAGATGGTCGGATCAAAGCGCGCATCAATACGCGCAACGCGCATGTTTTTTGCGCCGGTGTCTGCGGCATCGGCCGCAAACAGGGCAGATTGCCGATCCTCCAGACCAAAGGCTTTGATCATGCGGATGCTGGTCATACTCTCCTGCGTGCGATCGTTTAGCGACGAAAACGCCGCCTGCGCCAGCTTGAAACGCTCGTGCAGTTGTTCGCCATAACGGTTGATCGCCAGCGCCATCAGCGGCATCGGCAGCAATGCCAGCAGGGTAAGTTGCCAGCTGATCTGAGTGGACATCACAATCAGAACCGCGCAGCCCATTACCAGCGAATCCACCAGCGTTAACACCCCTTCCCCGGCTGCGAACACCACGCGATCGACGTCGTTGGTGGCACGGGCGATGAGATCCCCGGTGCGATGGCGCAGGTAAAACTCGGGGTGCTGACGGCTCAGCTGGCGGTAAAAATCCTCGCGCAGCTCAACGGCAAGCTGATAGGACGCGCCAAACAGCAGCACGCGCCAGACGTAACGCAGCAAATAGACGATGACGGCCGTCAGCACCAGCGTGCCAACCCACATCAACACCCGTGCGGTGGTGTAATGCTGTTCCGTAACGCCATCCACGACGTAGCCTACCACCTTCGGCGGGATCAGCTGCAAAATGGCAATGATGATAAGCAGGAGAACTGCGCCGAGGTAGCGCTGCCACTCCCGACGAAAGTACCAGCTTAGTTGGGCAAATAATCGCACGCGGTTTGTTCCTGAAGGTATTTTATGGAGTTATTCAATGGGTAACGCTGTGGTGTATTTAATCTGTTCCATGGCGAAGCTTGAGGTGACGTCCGACAAGCCCGGTACGCTATTCACCAGCCGCTTGTAGAAATCATCATAGCGCTTCATATCTGCCACCTGGACACGCATCAGATAATCGTACTCCCCGGCCATACGCCAGAAGCCGAGGACCTCCGGCATGTCAGAGACCTGGTTTACGAAGCGGCAATACCATTCGCTGCTGTGGTGCTGCGTTTTTATCAGGACAAAGGCCGTCAGGCCCAGCCCCAGTTTTTCGGGATCTAATAACGCGACACGCCCCAGCAGAATGCCGTCATCTTCCAGCTTCTTGAGGCGCTTCCAGCACGGTGTGGTGGTCAGATTAACGGCATCTGCCAGCGCCTGCAAAGAGAGGGTGCAGTCACTTTGCAGCAATGAAAGCAGCTTGCGGTCAATTTTATCTAGCATACCCACCTCACAGAGAAAATTTTTCTCCCTTCATTCTATTTTAAAGGCCAGATAGCAACAATTTTTTCTGTGCTTTTCGCTATGCTGGGCACAAAATGACAAACGGATAATTACGATGAATAGCAACTGGGTTAAACATGCCATCAGCGAAATCAATGCCGACTACCAGCGCTCGGCCGACACCCATTTAATCCGCCTCGCCCTGCCGGGGTTTGCGGGGATTCAGCTGTATCTGAAAGATGAAAGTACCCATCCTACGGGCAGCCTGAAGCATCGTCTGGCGCGTTCGCTGTTCCTGTATGGCTTGTGTAACGGCTGGATTAAAGAAGGCACGACAATTATTGAATCGTCATCCGGTTCAACCGCCGTCTCCGAAGCCTATTTCGCCCGTTTACTGGGCCTGCCGTTTATCGCTGTCATGCCCTCCTGCACCGCGAAACGCAAAATCGAACAGATCGAATTTTATGGCGGACGCTGCCACTTTGTAGAAAGCGCCTGCGAAATTTACGCCGCCTCGGAAATGCTGGCCCGTGAGCTGAACGGCCACTATATGGACCAGTTCACCTTCGCCGAGCGTGCAACCGACTGGCGTGGCAATAACAATATAGCGGACAGTATTTTCCGCCAGATGACTCATGAGCCTCATCCGGTTCCGTCATATATCGTCATGAGCGCCGGTACGGGCGGAACCTCGGCCACCATTGGCCGCTATATCCGCTGTCAGGGCTACGATACGCAACTGATGGTGGTGGATCCGCAAAACTCGGTCTTCCTCGACTACTGGCAAAGCCGCAATGCCGACCTGCGCAGTCCGGTGGGCAGTAAAATTGAAGGGATTGGCCGCCCGCGCGTTGAGCCGTCGTTCATTCCTGATGTGGTGGATGAAATGCTCCGCGTACCGGATGCCGCCAGCGTCGCGACGGCCCACTGGCTGGAGACGCAATTGGGCCGCAAGGTGGGTGCCTCTACCGGTACCAATATGTGGGGTGCGCTGCAGCTGGCAGCACGCATGCGTGAAGAGGGCCGCACGGGCTCTATCGTCACGCTGCTGTGCGACAGCGGGGAGCGCTACCTGGAAACCTATTACAACGCGGAGTGGGTGCAGGCAAACATCGGTGATATTGCGCCGTGGCAAGCGCAAATCGCACAGCTGGTGAAATAAAAAAAAGCCAGACCGAAGTCTGGCTTGCTGGAAGGGTCTCACTATTCGGGGGAATATGGGAGGGTGTTGTTGTCCAGCCAATGTGTTAAAAAATGGGACACCGCTTCATTACGGCAGTGTCCGATAACCGGCAGATGAGGAAGCGCAGAGATCAGCTGCGGCATAGCATTCCCCATAATCAAACCGCGCCCGACGCTGCCCAGCATCTCGCGGTCGTTCATGGCGTCACCAAACGCCATACACTCCTGCAGCGTCAAGCCCAGGTGGTCGCTCAGGACCGCCAGGGCAGAACCTTTGTTACACCCCACCGGCAACACTTCCAGACAATCCACCGCCGAAAAGGTCAGATGGGCCCGGTCGCCTAACGCCTCATTCAACTGAATACGTAAGCGGCAGAGATCGTCGTGATCGCCACAAAAACAGATCTTGGTCACCGCGTGGGCAGGTATGCGGCGCAGATCCATCAGCTGATAACGAAAACCGCTGTAGACATGCGCATGGAGAAGTTGAGGGATTTCACGCCCGGTAAACCAGCCGTTATCGTTAAAGACATGAACGCTGGCCTGGGTATCCCAGGTACTGTGCAGCACGATATCCGCCACTTCCGGGTTGAGATCCTGACGGTGCAGCACCTCCCCTTCGACCGAATGAATTCGTGTTCCGTTGCCGGTAATCAGAAATGCATCCAGGGAAAATGCGCCCAGGAGATGGCGCATCTCCAGCACATGACGGCCAGTGGCAAACGTCAGGGTTACATCACGCTCACGCAGGCGCTTAAGGGTGTTCAGGGTTTTCTCCCCTAAACGGTGATCCGGCATTAACAACGTGCCGTCCATATCAAATGCAGCGAGCCGAGCCATCATAACTCCCGAAATGTGATGCGATTAACTTGTGCATCAGTATTGCGTGAGATATACGGAAGTAATAGTGAATAGATGAGAATTATTGTTCCGGGTTTATTATGCGCCAGCTCAACCGCCTCAAACAGTATCAACGCCTGTGGCAGCCCTCCGAAGGGGCACCGCAGCAGGTCACCATTGCGGAGCTCGCCAGCCGCTGTTTTTGCAGCGAGCGGCATGTTCGCACCCTGCTGCGTCAGGCGCAGGAGGCTGGCTGGCTGAACTGGCATGCACAGTCTGGTCGCGGCAAGCGCGGCGAGCTCAGGTTTTATGTCAGCCCGGAATCATTGCGCAATACGATGATGGAAGAAGCGCTGAAGCATGGGCAGCAGCATAACGCCCTGGAGCTGGCCCAGCTTGCGCCGGAAGAGTTGCGGGAGTTGCTGCATCCCTTTTTGGGCGGACAGTGGCAAAACGATACGCCGACGCTGCGCATTCCCTATTACCGCTCGCTGGATGCGCTGCAGCCTGGCTTTTTACCCGGCCGGGCGGAGCAGCACCTGGCAGGCCAGATTTTCTCCGGGCTGACGCGCTTTAACGGCAACAGCAGCGAACCGACGGGCGATCTTGCCCATCACTGGGAAGTCACGGATGGCGGCCTGCGCTGGCATTTTTATATCCGCTCGACCCTGCACTGGCATAATGGCGACAAAATTGAGACAGCGCAGTTGCAGCGGAGCCTGAAGGCCCTGCTTATGCTGCCAGCCCTGCGCAAACTGTTCCAGAGCGTATTAGATATCGAGGTCACTCACCCGCAGTGCCTGACGTTTACCCTGCATCAACCGGACTACTGGTTGCCCCATCGTCTGGCGACCTACTGTAGCCGTCTGGCCCACCCTGACCAGCCCATGACGGGCAGCGGCCCTTTCAGGCTGAGCGTGTTTGATTCCGAGCTGGTGCGTCTGGAAAGCCACGAGCAGTACCATCTTAGCCACCCGCTGATCAAGGCGATTGAATACTGGATCACGCCGACGCTATTCGATTACGGACTGGGGACCAGCTGCCGTCATCCGGTGCAGATTGCCATTGGCGAGCCTGATGAACTGGAGAGCCTGCGGCTGGTAAGTAACAGCACCAGCCTGGGCTTCTGTTATCTCACCCTGAAACAGAGCGACCGGATGAGTGAACTGCAGGCTAGACGGCTAATCAATATCATCCATCTCTCAACGCTACTGCATACGCTCCCGCTGAACGAAGGGTTGATTACCCCAACAGAAGAGCTGCTTCCTGGCCTGCCTATTCCCCGGTGGCCGGATTTAACGCACGTTCCTTTACCGGCAGCGTTAACCCTCGTTTACCATTTGCCCGTTGAGTTACACACCATGGCAAACCAGCTAAAACAGTACCTTGCGCAGCAGGGCTGCGAACTGACCGTTATCTTTCACGATGCGAAGACGTGGGACGGGTGTCCGCAGCTTGCCGATGCGGACATGATGATGGGAGACAGGCTGATTGGCGAAGCGCCGGAGTACACACTTGAACAGTGGCTTCGGTGCGATACCCTCTGGCCGCATCTGCTAAGCGCGCCGCAAGTTGCGCATCTGCAGGCCACGCTGGATGCCGTTCAGACTCAGGCCGATGAGCAGGCAAGACACGCTGGCCTGAGAGCCATCTTTACCCGGCTGATGGATAATGCGGTGCTGACGCCGCTGTTTAACTACCAGTATCAAATCAGCGCGCCACCGGGAGTAAACGGAATACGACTGAATACCCGTGGCTGGTTTGATTTCACAGAAGCCTGGCTTCCAGCCCCCCGGTCGTGAAGAAGCTGGTCGTCGCCGAAGTCAGACGGTAACATAATGTTTTTACCGTAACTGTCGAGATGATTTATGAAACGTGCCGTCGTCGTGTTCAGCGGAGGACAAGATTCCACTACCTGCCTGGTTCAGGCACTTCACCAGTACGATGAAGTGCATTGTGTCACTTTCGATTATGGCCAGCGCCATCGCGCTGAAATCGACGTTGCCCGCGAACTGGCGCTGAAACTGGGCGCACGCGCGCATAAGGTGCTGGACGTCACGCTGTTAAACGAACTGGCCGTCAGCAGCCTCACTCGCGACAGTATTCCTGTTCCTGATTACAAACCTGACGCCAGCGGTATTCCCAATACCTTTGTGCCGGGCCGTAATATTCTTTTTCTGACCCTGACGGCCATCTACGCCTACCAGGTGCAAGCCGAAGCGGTGATCACCGGCGTTTGCGAAACCGACTTCTCCGGTTACCCGGACTGCCGCGACGAGTTTGTGAAAGCGCTCAATCACGCAGTAAATCTGGGGATGGCCAAGGAGACGCGCTTTGAAACGCCGCTAATGTGGCTTGATAAAGCGGAAACCTGGGCACTGGCGGACTACTGGGGCAAGCTGGATCTGGTTCGCAGCGAAACCCTGACCTGCTACAACGGCATTAAGGGCGACGGATGTGGCCAGTGCGCCGCCTGTAACCTGCGTGCCAATGGCTTGAATCACTACCTGGCAGATAAAGCCGGTGTGATGGCCGCGATGCAGAAAAAAACCGGGCTGAAATAGGGTTATTTGACCGTGCTGTCGAACAGTTTTACACCGGCAGCACGCGTGACTTTCATTAGCGTCGTCAGTGTTGGATTGCCATTATCAGACAAGGTTCGGTATAGCTGCTGGCGGGAAAGACCTGCTTTGGCAGCAATTTCACCTATGCCGCCGCGGGATTCGATGACCTGGCGGAGTGCAATGAGATAAGCAGGGATCCCCTGATCCTCATAAATTTCTTCCAGTGCTATTTGCAGGTAAAGTTGAGCGTAGGAAGGGTTTTCACGAAGCATTTTTACAACCGCATCGTGATGGTTAACAGAACTTGAATAGTGTCGTTTAGAAGTGCTCATCTGTTTTTCCTTTAGATAGATGATCTTTCAAGAAATCTACCGCCTGTTTAACATCTTGTTTTTGACTCTTCTTGTCACCACCGATGAGTAACAACAAGACCCTCTGATGCTCTACGGCAAAATAGATCCTGTAACCGGGACCACTATCAATTCGCATCTCCCAAACACCTTCTCTAAGGTATTTGTAATCACCAAAATTATGCTTTATTGCACGGTTAATACGCATAAGGATCCGTAAAACAATCTCCGGATCCTTTCTACGCATCCTGGTTATCCACTCCTCAAACGGCACTTTGCCATCACGGGTCCGATAACGCTCAACAACATAGTCCCTGTCCATTATTCTATCCCTGGAAAAACACTTTGTCTTTTATAAAAGACAAAAAATCACACGATCATCAGCTCCAGCTTTTCCCGCAACTCCCCTTCCAGCGGCAGTGCTTTCTGCGTTTTCAGATCGATACAAACGAAGGTGATCAGCGCATCGGCTACCACCTGCCCTTCCGGATCCAGCGTCACGACCTGACTGAGCACGCCGCTCTTCCCGTTTAGCTGTTGCACCTGGCTGGTCACTGTAAGCACATCCCCCAGCACGGCCGGGCGACGGTAGTTGATATTGATGTTGACGACCACGAACGCAATGTTGTGCGCGGTCAGCCATTGGAAGCTTTCGCTGTTTTCCAGCCCGTCCCAGCGCGCCTCTTCCAGAAATTCGAGATAGCGGGCATTATTCACGTGCTGGTAAACATCAAGATGAAAACCGCGTACTTTGATTTTTGTCTGCATAGCGCAATAGCCTTTACTGTTGTTATAGGATAAGAGGTCAAGACTGGTATGACCTCTTTATCCTGGCAAACTTTTGCTGCTGTGCAAGTAAAACTGAGATTACAACGTCAGGTGTGAGAGGTTGCGCTCAACCAGTGAACTGCCCATCCCCGGAACCTGCCTGAGGTCGTCAACCGTTTTAAACGGGCCGTACTCTTCACGGTAGCTGACGATAGCCTGCGCTTTTTTGAGCCCTACGCCGTTCATCACGCGGGCGAGATCTTCAGCCGAGGCCGTATTGATGCTGACGCGTGTACCGTCGTCCTCTGTGCTTTTGCCAGGTTCAGCGGCTTTGGTTCGAGCAGATGCTTGTGCAGCGGGGTCAGTTTTGCTCTGTACAGACTGCGTTTTAGCTGCAGGGGCCACCGCCAGTGCGCCTGCGCTCATTCCGGTAGTGGCAATAGCCAGTGTGATTAGCAATGCTTTGATTCCACATTTCATGCTGTTATCTCCTTGTTTGTTGACAGCCATGTCACCATAGCCGTCAGCCAAAGGAGGCTCAAATATGCATTTACAGAAATGGAAAAGGCCGCGAAAGCGGCCTTCAGGGTTTGCAGAGCGTTACGAAAATCTGCGAGCAGATACGTAATTATTGCTGCTGAGTGATGGCATCGCCCAGCTTGATTTTGGCTTCTTTACGCAGGTTGCTCATCATCGCTTCGAAAGCAATCTGGGCATTGTTCTGGGTGATACCCTGAACCATTGCTTTCTTTTGCGCTTCTGGCATGGTGCCGGCTTTCACTTCATCCAGCGCCAGCAGAACGACGTTCCCCTGCATGTCGGTTGTTGTCCCGAAGCTCGGTTTGTCTTTCGCTGGCAGGCTCAGACCAAACACAGCCTGACTGATTGGGTCCTGACCGGTACGGCTTAGCGTTTTCGCGTCACCGAAGCTCAGACCCGCCGCTTTCAGGGCGTCTTCTTTACCGGCTTTCAGGTCAGCCAGGATCTTCTCAGCATCCAGTTTTGCCTGCTGTTCCGCTTTGCTATGTTTAACCTGCGCCACAACCTGATCTTTCACTTCCGCCAGCGGTTTTACTGCTTCAGGCTTGTGCTCGCTCACGCGCAGAACAAACGCACGGTCACCGTCAACGGTAATGATATCGGAGTTGCTGCCCGGCGTACCGTTCTCGCCCACCAGACCACCGTTGAAGATGGCATCCGAAACCGGTTTGAAGTTCAGCTCTTCCGGCAGGTTGTCACGGCCAAACCAGCCGGTCTCAACCGCTTTCACACCAGCAGCCTGCTCTGCACCGGCCAGAGATTCGTTGTCGTTGCTCGCCGCATCGCTCACTTTCTGCTGCAGGGCATAGTACGCATCGAGCGCTTTTTCCTGCTTCACTTTGGCGGCGATATCATCACGCACCTCAGCCAGAGGTTTGGTTTTAGCGGCTTCGATATCATCCAGACGCGCAACCAGGAAACCAACGGACGATTTAATCACACCCGACAGCTGGCCCTTGTCTTTCAGACCGGCATTTTTCAGCTCATCCGGCGTAGTCGCCGCTTCCAGCCAACCCATATCGCCGCCATTTTTGGCAGAAATGATGTCGGTGGATTTTGCTTTCGCGACGGTGGCGAAATCTGCGCCTTTATTCAGCTCATCCAGCACCGCTTTGGCATCGGCTTCGGTTTTGGTCTGAATCACGCTGTAGCGGTTACGCTGCGGCTGAGTGAACTGATCCTGATGCTGATCGTAGTAAGACTGGATTTCTGCATCAGTCGCGGTTTCCTGCAACGCAGCAGCATCCAGTTTGATATAGCTCACGCGGAACTGCTCAGGTGCAACAAAGCTGTTTTTATTCTGCTCGTACCAGGCGTTAACCTCTGCGTCGCTCACCTGCTGCTTCGCCGCGAGCGCATTCACATCGATGGTCGCCTGACGCACAACACGCTGCTGTGCCACCAGGGCTGCCAGTTCGTCAGTTTCACCTTTGAGCATGAAATCAGTTCCAACCACCGCATTGATGAGCTGTTGCGTCGTCAGCTGGTTACGCAGCGCCTGCGCGTATTGATCGGCCGTCATGCCCATCTGATTCACAATGCTGTTATAGCGAGCGTTGTCGAACTTGCCGTTAGACTGGAAAGCCTGAGTCGAGAAGATGGCTTTTTTAACCTGCTCATCGCTGATACCCAGACCCAGTTTTTTGGCATATTGATCGAGGAGCGCTTCGTCAATCAGGCGGTTCAGCGTCTGCTGGCGCAGGGTTTTCATGTATCCTTCGTTCGCAGCCAGCTCAGAGAATTGGTCGCCCAGCTGTTGCTGCATACGGTTACGTTCACCGGCAAACGCGTTCTCGAACTGACCGCGGCTGATTTCCTGGCCGTTCACTTTTGCGGCATAGTTTGCGCCACCGCCGATAAGGTAACTGCTCACGCCGGTCAATATGAACGACACGATAATGATACCGAAAATAATCTTGAGCACGAGACTGTTAGCAGCCGTGCGTAAGCTGTCCATCATGGTGTAACAACACTCCGCTGTAGGTGACTGGTTACCTGACGCTAACGGAAAATCCTGACCGTCGCGCGTAAAGGCGTATTGTGACAAGAAAACGGGGCGATTGTCAGCCCACAACTCGCATAAACTCGCACAAATCAGGTCTGGACAAATAAAAAAGGCACATCAAATGATGCGCCCTTGTACTTTTCGGCTTCCCTGAAACGGGAAAGCAATCAGTTTACTGCGTCTTTCAGCGCTTTACCTGCACGGAAACCCGGCACTTTAGCGGCAGCAATGGTGATCTCTTTACCGGTCTGAGGGTTGCGGCCAGTACGGGCAGCACGCTCTTTAACAGCAAAAGTACCGAAGCCTACCAGTGCAACGTCGTCCCCAGCCTGCAGAGATTCAGTAACAGAAGCAATTAATGCATCTAACGCACGTCCAGCTGCAGCTTTAGAAATATCAGCACCAGCAGCAATTTTGTCAATCAGTTGAGATTTATTCACTGTTCTCTTCCTCTCTTTATAATTTATATCGCGCCTGAATCCTTCACAACGCGACCGCGCAGCAGTTATATCAGGCCTGCCATGACCTTACAACACCCGTTGTTGATGGCTGACCTAATGAGCAATCTAAATTAGCTATACAAAAAAAGGCTGGCAAGTGCGAAATGACTTACCAGCCTTGTTTTTATTGACGCTCTTTGCGCGAGGTCACTATTTTGCGGTCACAACCTGCATTCCGGAGGGTTCATTCTGCAATGCGAGAGTAAGAACCTCCTCAATTCGCTTAACAGGATGAATCTGCAGATCGGCAATCACGTTGTCCGGAATTTCTTCCAGATCGCGTTTATTTTCGTAAGGAATCAATACGGTTTTGATCCCACCACGATGTGCCGCCAGCAGTTTTTCTTTTAACCCACCAATTGGCAGAACCTGACCACGCAGGGTAATTTCACCAGTCATTGCGACATCAGCGCGCACCGGGTTACCTGTGAGACAGGAGACCAGCGCGGTACACATCGCGATACCGGCGCTTGGGCCATCTTTCGGCGTTGCCCCTTCCGGGACGTGAACGTGAATGTCGCGTTTTTCGTAGAAATCCGGGTTGATCCCCAGTTTCTCCGCACGTGCGCGAACCACAGTCAAGGCCGCCTGGATGGACTCCTGCATGACTTCACCCAAAGAACCGGTGTAGGTCAGCTTACCTTTACCTGGCACACAGGCGGTTTCGATGGTCAGCAGATCGCCGCCCACTTCCGTCCATGCCAGACCGGTGACCTGACCCACGCGGTTTTCGTTGTCCGCACGACCATAGTCGAAACGCTGAACGCCCAGATAGGCATGCAGATTGTCGCCGTTAATGGTGATGTGCTTCAGGCTCTTATCCAGCAGCAGCTGTTTCACCGCCTTACGGCACAGTTTCGAGATTTCACGCTCAAGGCTACGCACGCCCGCTTCGCGAGTGTAGTAGCGAATGATGCCGATAATCGCGCTGTCCTCGACGGTCAGTTCGTTGGCTTTCAGTGCGTTACGCTCAATCTGTTTCGGCAGCAGATGCTGCTTCGCAATATTCAGCTTCTCGTCTTCGGTATAACCAGACAGACGGATCACTTCCATACGATCCAGCAGCGGAGCCGGAATGTTCATGGAGTTGGAGGTCGCCACGAACATCACATCGCTCAGATCGTAGTCCACTTCCAGGTAGTGATCGCTGAACGCCACGTTCTGTTCTGGATCAAGCACTTCCAGCAGAGCCGAGGCCGGATCGCCACGCATATCCGACGACATTTTGTCGATCTCATCGAGCAGGAACAATGGGTTTTTAACCCCTACTTTCGCCATCTTCTGGATCAATTTACCCGGCATAGAACCGATGTAGGTACGACGGTGACCGCGGATTTCCGCTTCGTCGCGTACGCCACCCAGCGCCATACGGATATATTTACGTCCGGTCGCTTTCGCAATGGACTGGCCCAGAGAGGTTTTACCTACCCCTGGCGGTCCAACCAGACAGAGGATTGGGCCTTTCAGTTTGTTTACACGGCTTTGTACCGCAAGGTACTCAAGGATGCGGTCTTTAACACGCTCCAGGCCGTAGTGGTCGGTATCCAGGATCTCCTGCGCCTGACGCAGGTCTTTTTTGACCTTGCTGCGGGCATTCCACGGCACCTGAACCATCCACTCGATGTAGCCACGCACCACCGTCGCTTCAGCCGACATCGGAGACATCATTTTCAGCTTCTGCAGTTCAGCTTCCGCTTTCTCTTTGGCCTCTTTCGGCATTTTTGCCGCGTCGATCTTACGCTTCAGCGCTTCGTTTTCGTCCGGCGCGTCGTCCATCTCGCCGAGTTCTTTCTGAATGGCTTTCATTTGCTCATTCAGATAGTACTCACGCTGCGATTTTTCCATCTGCTTTTTAACGCGGTTGCGAATACGCTTCTCAACCTGCAGCAGATCGATTTCAGACTCCATCATCGCCATCAGATATTCCAGACGTTCGTTAACGTCGGACATCTCCAGCACGGACTGTTTGTCCGCCAGCTTCAGCGGCATATGCGCTGCGATGGTGTCCGCCAGACGTGCGGGATCGTCGATGCTGTTCAGCGACGTCAGCACTTCTGGTGGGATTTTCTTGTTCAGCTTGATATAGCCTTCAAACTGGCTAATCGCGGTGCGCACCAGCACTTCCTGCTCGCGCTCATCAAGCTGAGGCGAATCAAGGTACTCTGCCTTGGCAGAGAAATGCTCGCCATTGTCAGACAGGGTGGTAATACGCGCACGCTGCAGGCCTTCTACCAGCACCTTAACGGTGCCGTCAGGCAGCTTCAGCATCTGCAAAATAGAGGCCACGGTCCCGACGGTGAAAAGATCGTTTACACCCGGCTCATCCGTCGAAGCTTCCTTCTGCGCAACCAACATGATTTTTTTATCATGATCCATGGCGGCTTCGAGGCAACGGATAGATTTTTCCCGCCCTACAAATAAGGGTATGACCATGTGCGGATAAACCACCACATCGCGCAACGGCAATACGGGGATTTCAATGCGTTCAGAACGCTCAGGATTCATAGAGCTCTCTCTTAGTTTAGTGTCCGCCAGGTAAACTGGTCATGTAACTGTGCTTCACACAACCATTAACATGTAATCCAGTATATGGGGATGTTTCCCACACATTCAACGCCATGAATACGGAAAAAGTAAAGGGGAGATAAAATCCCCCCTTTTTGATTAACTGCTTGTATGATTTGGTGAATTATTCGCCAGATGCCTGCTGCGCTTCCGGTTTCCCGTAAATCAGCAGCGGCTTGCTTTGACCACCGATAACGGACTCGTCAATAACCACTTTTTCGACATCTTCCATGGAAGGCAGGTCGTACATGGTATCAAGCAGCGCCGCTTCAACGATGGAACGCAGACCACGGGCACCGGTTTTACGGATCATCGCTTTCTTCGCAATTGCATCCAGCGCTTCATCACGAAATTCCAGCTCAACGCCTTCCAGGTTAAACAGCGCCTGATACTGCTTGGTCAGCGCGTTTTTCGGCTCTTTCAGGATCTGGATCAGGGCTTCTTCACTCAGTTCATTCAGCGTAGCCACAACCGGCAGACGCCCAATGAATTCTGGGATCAGACCAAACTTGATCAGATCTTCTGGTTCAACCTGAGACAGCAGTTCGCCTTCGTTCGCTTTCTCGGATTTGGCCTTCACCGTTGCGCCAAAACCAATGCCGGAGCCGGTTTCAACACGGTGGGAGATAACTTTATCCAGACCGGCGAAAGCACCGCCACAGATGAACAGGATCTTGGAGGTATCAACCTGCAGGAACTCCTGCTGCGGATGTTTACGGCCACCCTGCGGGGGCACTGCGGCAACGGTCCCTTCGATCAGCTTCAGCAATGCCTGCTGTACACCTTCCCCTGATACGTCACGGGTGATAGACGGGTTGTCTGATTTACGGGAGATCTTGTCGATCTCATCGATATAGACGATCCCGCGCTGGGCTTTCTGTACGTCGTAATCGCACTTCTGCAGCAGTTTCTGGATGATGTTTTCCACATCTTCACCCACGTAACCGGCTTCGGTCAGGGTGGTGGCATCCGCCATGGTGAACGGCACATCCAGCAGGCGTGCGAGCGTTTCAGCCAACAGCGTTTTACCGGAACCGGTTGGGCCGATCAGCAGAATGTTACTTTTACCCAGCTCTACGCCATTGCTGGTATCACCGTTACGCAGGCGTTTGTAGTGGTTATATACCGCTACCGCCAGCACTTTCTTAGCCTGCTCCTGACCGATGACATAGTCGTCCAGATGATGACGAATTTCATGCGGTGTCGGCAGCGCGCTACGCTCGCGGTGAGGCGCTACTTCTTTAATCTCTTCGCGAATGATGTCATTACATAAATCAACACATTCGTCGCAGATATACACGGACGGCCCGGCAATCAGTTTACGCACTTCATGCTGGCTTTTGCCGCAAAAAGAGCAGTACAGCAGTTTGCCCGAACCATCTTTGCGTTTATCTGTCATGAGTCCAAACCTCTTTTTAAGTTCTTTGTGCCGCACATGACGACGCAAATGCCATTTTCAGACGCAAGCTGCTCTCAAGCAGAGTGCCGCTTTACCTTAGTATAGCGGCACACTCGCGTCGCGGGCATCAATTACGATGGGTCAAAATGGAGTCGACTAAGCCGTACTCAACTGCCTCTGAAGCAGAGAGGAAGCGATCGCGCTCGGTATCGCGCTCGATCTGCTCAAGAGATTGACCCGTATGCTGCGCCATAAGTTCATTCATGCGCGCTTTTACTTTCAGAATTTCGCGGGCGTGGATTTCGATATCCGTCGCCTGCCCCTGGTAACCACCCAGCGGCTGGTGAATCATCACGCGGGAATTCGGCAGGCAGAAACGTTTGCCTTTTGCCCCTGCGGTTAACAGGAAGGCCCCCATAGATGCTGCCTGACCCATACAGATAGTGCTCACATCAGGCTTGATGAATTGCATGGTGTCATAAATGGACATACCTGCCGTAATCACGCCGCCTGGGGAGTTAATGTACAGGTAAATGTCTTTTTCCGGGTTTTCCGCTTCCAGAAACAGCATCTGCGCCACGATCAGGTTCGCCATGTGGTCTTCCACCTGGCCGGTCAGAAAGATAACGCGTTCCTTGAGCAGACGGGAATAGATATCAAAAGAACGCTCACCACGTGAGGTCTGTTCAATAACCATTGGCACCAGAGCCATATGGGGTGCAAAGTTATCTCGTTCGCCACTGTATGACATTTCCGTCTCCTGGATCAAAATTGAAAACACCTGCTGTACTGATTGTAACCTTACGGACGGATTATCAGCCAGTCTCATTCATCTGATTACACACTTATGGGGTTTACATTGCCCTATTTCAAGCATAACAACCTTTTGTTGTTACGCTAACACCGAAAGGGCGTTTTAGCACCCTTCCTGGACTATTGGTGCGATAAAAAAAACCCGTTGCCGGAAGGCAACGGGTTTTTGTTCAAACTTTAAACCTTCGGGGCGAAATTACGCCTGCTGGTTCATCAGTTCGTTGAAAGAGGTCGCTTTTTCGGTCACTTTCGCTTTCGCCAGTACCGCTTCAACAGCCTGCTCTTCCAGGGCAACATTACGCATGTTGTCCATCAGCTCTTTGTTCTTACCGTAGAACTCGATAACTTCTGATGGATCTTCGTATGCAGAAGCCATCTCTTCGATCAGGCCTTTCACACGCTCTTCGTCAGCTTTCAGCTCGTGAGTACGAATCACTTCGCCCAGCAGCAGACCAACAACAACGCGGCGTTTTGCCTGCTCTTCGAACAGCTCGCGTGGCAGTTCCATCGCTTGCTGCTGGTTGCCACCGAAACGCTGTGCAGCCTGACGACGCAGTACGTCGATTTCGCTGTCGATCAGCGCAGCTGGAACGTCGATTTCGTTCGCCTTCACCAGACCTTCGATAGCCTGAGATTTCACACGGTTACGCACAGCACCGTTCAGCTCGCGTTCCATGTTTTTACGTACTTCAGTACGCAGACCAGCAACAGAACCATCTTCCACGCCGAAACGCTTGATGAATTCTTCAGTCAGTTCTGGCAGTTCGCGCTCTTCCACTTTCTTCAGGTTGATGACGAACTTCGCTGCTTTACCTTTCAGGTTTTCAGCGTGGTACTCTTCAGGGAAGGTCACGTCGATGGTGAACTCTTCGCCCGCTTTGTGGCCTTTGATACCGTCTTCGAAGCCCGGGATCATACGACCCTGACCCATTGCCAGTACGAAGTCAGTCGCTTTGCCGCCTTCGAACTCTTCGCCGTCTACAGAACCGGTGAAGTCGATGGTGACGCGGTCTTCAGCGTCAACAGCGCCTTCTTTCTCTTTCCAGTTAGCCTGCTGCTTACGCAGGGTATCCAGCATGCCGTCAACATCTTCGTCGGTCACGGAAACAATCGGTTTTTCAACTTCGATAGATTCCAGACCTTTCAGTTCTACTTCCGGATACACTTCGAACTCTACAGAGTAGGTGAAGTCTTCGCCCAGTTTGTATTCGCCTGGAACGTAGTTCGGCGCACCGGCCGGATTGATCTTTTCTTTGATGATCGCATCGATAAAGTTGCGGCTCATCAGTTCACCCAGCACATCCTGACGCACGGAAGCGCCATAACGCTGAGCAACAACATTCATTGGTACTTTGCCCTTACGGAAGCCGTCAATACGTACTTTTTTTGCTACGTTGACCAGCTCGCTTTTCACAGCAGTTTCGATGCTGTCAGCAGCGATAGTAATCGTTACACGGCGGCCAAGGCCTTGAGTGGTTTCAACTGAAACTTGCATCTTGTTACCTCAAAAAAATCACAGTGCTCGGTCAACTCTGAATCTGTCTGTTTTACCGGGATGCTCTCTTAGTGCAGATTCACATTCCCTGTCGCCAGAATCATCCCGAAGACATTCAATAAGACGCGGCATTATAGCGGCATCACTTAGGTGAGTCGAGAACGGTTGGGGCATGTTGCTGCGGCTTTTTTCACACTTTAAGGCTATTTTTAGCCTTAAAATCGCACCATCCGCTCAAAACTCAGACAAAACAAAACGGCCCGAAGGCCGTTTTGAGGAAATCTGTAAGCAACATACTGGAAAAACTCCAGCGGTTGCAAATCCGATTTATCAGGCGATGGTGCCTGCACCGCGACAAGGCGGGGATGCAAAAACCGTATCCTGCAAGCCTTCCCACTCCTTAATGGTGTAGGTATGCAATGCCAGCGCATGTACGGTTGTGGAGAGTTCTTCCGTCAAGGTGCTGTAGATCAAGCGGTGTCGGTTCAGGAAACGTTCTCCCGTGAAGCGATCGCTAACCAGAACCACTTTGAAGTGGCTTTCAGAACCTGCCGGCACGTTATGACGATAGCTTTCGTCGACGACTTCGAGGAACACAGGGTTGAACGCTGCCCTTAATTTATCTTCTATCTGCTCACGTATCATCATGAAATTACTCCTCCGACAACGCCAGGATGTCACCCATCCCTTTAAATGTTAGCCGCTTTTACCGGTTCCATTACAACAAGACAACAAATATTTAGCTTTCGTCTTATTTTCTCATTCAAACGAATGAAGTTCACTGTGAGGCTCATACGTTTTGTCACACACAGGTTGAGAAAAAGGGCGAACTGGTCAGTTTTCAGACAAGGCGATGAATTTACATGCGTTGACCACTTCCCCTGGCCGTTAGCGATGTTATGATGGCGGCAATTTTTCTCTCTATATGCTTACGATTCGTTGAGAACCCGAAAATGTTAAAAAAACTCTTCTTTCCGTTGGTAGCCCTCTTTATGCTGGCAGGCTGCGCTACCCCGCCAACAACCATTGATGTCTCACCAAAAATCACGCTGCCTCAGCAAGATCCAAGCCTGATGGGCGTGACCGTGAGCATTAACGGTGCCGATCAGCGTCAGGATCAGGCCCTGGCGAAAGTGACCCGCGACAACCAGCTGGTGACGTTGACCGCTTCCCGTGACCTGCGTTTCCTGCTGCAGGAAGTGCTGGAGAAACAGATGACCTCTCGTGGTTACATGATTGGCCCAAGCGGCGCGGTTGATCTGCAGATCATCGTTAACAACCTGTACGCTGACGTTTCCCAGGGTAACGTGCGCTACAACATCTCCACCAAAGCGGACATAGCCATCATCGCTACCGCGAAGAACGGCAACAAGATGACCAAAAACTATCGTGCCAGCTACTCCGTAGAAGGTGCTTTCCAGGCCTCTAACCAAAACATTGCGAACGCCGTAAACAGCGTGCTGACCGATACCATCGCCGATATGGCGCAGGACACCAGCATTCACGACTTTATCAAGCAAAACGCGCGTTAATCCTGCTGACTGACCCGGTGTTTTACCGGGTCAGTTTTTAAGAACATGTCCAGTCATTACTTACGCATTTTCCAGCAACCCAAATCAGCCATTCTGCTGATCCTTGGCTTTGCCTCCGGTTTACCCCTCGCGCTCACTTCCGGCACGTTGCAGGCCTGGATGACGGTTGAGAATATCGATCTCAAAACCATTGGCTTCTTCTCGCTCGTCGGCCAGGCGTATGTCTTTAAGTTCCTGTGGTCACCGGTGATGGATCGCTACACCCCGCCGTTCCTGGGCCGTCGTCGTGGCTGGCTGGTGATGACGCAGGTCCTGCTGTTGCTGGCCATTGCCTCCATGGGATTCCTTGAGCCGTCGACACAGCTTCGCTGGATGGCGGCGCTTGCGGTGGTGATCGCCTTCTGTTCCGCGTCACAGGATATCGTGTTTGATGCCTGGAAAACGGACGTGTTACCCGCAGAAGAGCGTGGAGCCGGTGCAGCCATCAGCGTGCTGGGCTATCGCCTCGGCATGTTGGTATCTGGTGGGCTGGCGCTGTGGCTGGCTGACCGCTATATGGGCTGGCAGGGCATGTACTGGCTGATGGCCGCCCTGCTGATCCCGTGCATTATTGCCACCCTCCTCGCCCCTGAACCGAGCGACGTGATTCCGGTCCCCCGTTCTCTGGAGCAGGCCGTTGCCGAACCGCTGCGTGATTTCTTTGGCCGCAACAATGCCTGGCTGATCCTGCTGCTCATCGTCCTATATAAGCTGGGTGATGCCTTCGCGATGAGCCTGACCACCACGTTCCTGATCCGCGGCGTCGGGTTTGATGCCGGTGAAGTGGGAGTGGTTAACAAAACCCTCGGGCTGTTTGCCACTATCGTCGGCGCACTTTACGGCGGTGTGTTGATGCAGCGCCTGACCTTGTTCCGGGCGTTGCTGATCTTCGGCACTCTGCAGGGGGCGTCTAACGCGGGTTACTGGCTGCTGTCGATTACCGATAAACATATGATTAGCATGGCGGCAGCAGTGTTCTTTGAGAACCTGTGTGGCGGAATGGGTACCGCGGCGTTTGTCGCCCTGCTGATGACGCTCTGCAACAAGTCGTTTTCTGCAACGCAGTTCGCCCTGCTCTCGGCGCTTTCTGCCGTGGGCCGCGTATATGTGGGGCCGATTGCCGGTTGGTTTGTTGAAGCGCACGGTTGGCCAACGTTTTATCTCTTCTCCGTGGTTGCAGCCGTGCCAGGCATTTTATTGTTGCTGGTCTGCCGCCAGACGCTGGAATATACCCAGCGAACAGAACACTTTATGCCGCGAACGGAATATCAGCGCGCCTACCGTTTTGCGCTACGCCTGTTAATGGTGGGATGTCTGGCACTGGGGTTATGGCTCGTGGTGCTCATCATCAATGCCACTACTCCCCTGGCGCTTCCTCTTGAAGCCCTTCTCCTTGATGTCGGCGCCCTGCTGGCGGTCGTCGGGATCCTGCTCGGTGGGCTGCTCGATTTTCTGGCTCTGCGTAAAACGCAGACAACCTGAAGATAAAAGCGAAAGGTTATTTCCCGTTGTAATCACCGGCCGAAATTATAACGGTGAAATAACCGACAAACGCTAAAAAAAATATTTGTTGTTTTGTGCGGGATAGGATTCGGAAATTATTGGAGCCATTTCTTTCAGGCTATTTTTCATTAAACGATTCAGCTTGGGAAAGATTGAATTTTCGTTTTTTAATTGTCTTTTTATTGATAATTAATTGTTAATTTTTTGTTTGTTTTTAACAATGGTTATACCAATTGCCCCTTTTAGGGTATGCTTGGGGGTCCTTTCGTTATAAAGCCCATGCCATGCGGCTTCGGTCATAAAAACCGACATAATTTGCAACACTTGTGACATGTGCGGCAGAACCCGGTAACACCTTCCTGACACAGGCCTAATGATGTTTACAGTAATGTAACCTTCCCGTAAAATGCCCCCACACTTTAAACGCCACCAGACTCCCGTGGAATTGAGGTCGTTAAATGAGACTCAGGAAATACAATAAAAGTTTGGGATGGTTGTCATTATTCGCAGGCACTGTATTACTCAGTGGCTGCGATTCTGCACTACTTGACCCCAAAGGACAGATTGGACTGGAACAACGTTCACTGATACTGACGGCATTTGGCCTGATGTTGATTGTGGTTATTCCAGCCATTTTGATGGCTGTTGGTTTCGCCTGGAAGTATCGTGCGAGCAATAAAGATGCGAAGTATAGCCCTAACTGGTCACACTCCAATAAAGTGGAAGCTGTGGTCTGGACGGTTCCTATTCTGATCATCCTGTTCCTCGCTGTGCTGACCTGGAAAACCACTCACGCACTTGAGCCAAGCAAACCGCTGGTTCACGATGAAAAACCAATTACCATCGAAGTGGTCTCCATGGACTGGAAATGGTTCTTCATCTATCCAGAGCAGGGCATTGCTACCGTGAATGAAATCGCCTTCCCGGCGAACACTCCGGTTCAGTTCAAAGTGACCTCCAACTCCGTAATGAACTCCTTCTTCATCCCACGTCTGGGTAGCCAGATTTACGCGATGGCTGGTATGCAGACCAACCTGCACCTGATCGCGAATGAAGCAGGCACCTATGATGGTATCTCCGCCAGCTATAGCGGCCCGGGCTTCTCAGGTATGAAGTTCAAAGCTATTGCGACGCCGGACCGTGCCGCTTTCGACCAGTGGGTTGCAAAAGCGAAGCAGTCTCCAAACACCATGTCTGACATGGCGGCGTTCGAAAAAGTGGCTGCACCTAGCGAATACAACAAGGTGGAGTACTTCTCTAACGTGAAACCTGATTTGTTCAAAGACGTTATTGGCAAATTTATGGATCACGGCAAGAGCATGGACATGACCCAGCCTGAAGGCGAGCATAGCGCGCACGAAGGTATGGAAGGCATGGACATGAGCCACGCGGAAACCGCTCACTAAGGGGCCGAGGAAGAAAATGTTCGGAAAATTGACACTGGATGCAGTGCCCTACCATGAACCGATTATCATGGTTACGGTGGCTGCCATTATCATCGGTGGCGCGGCCTTACTGGCCTTGATCACTTACTTCGGTAAGTGGAGCTACCTGTGGAACGAGTGGCTGACTTCGGTTGACCACAAAAAACTCGGTATCATGTACTGCATCGTCGGTATCGTCATGTTAATTCGTGGCTTTGCGGATGCGATCATGATGCGTAGCCAGCAGGCACTCGCGTCTGCGGGTGAAGCCGGCTTCCTGCCACCGCACCACTACGACCAGATCTTTACCGCTCACGGCGTTATCATGATCTTCTTCGTGGCGATGCCGCTGGTTATCGGTCTGATGAACGTTGTCGTTCCGCTGCAAATCGGCGCGCGCGACGTTGCGTTCCCGTTCCTGAACAACCTGAGCTTCTGGTTTACGGTTGTCGGCGTTATCCTGGTTAACCTGTCACTGGGCGTGGGCGAATTTGCTCAGACCGGCTGGCTGGCTTATCCACCGCTGTCAGGAATTGAGTACAGTCCGGGCGTTGGCGTTGACTACTGGATTTGGGCGCTTCAGCTCTCCGGTGTCGGTACCACCCTGACCGGTATCAACTTCTTCGTGACCATCCTGAAGATGCGTGCGCCTGGTATGACCATGTTCAAGATGCCGGTATTTACCTGGGCATCTCTGTGCGCCAACGTACTGATTATCGCATCCTTCCCAATTCTGACCGTCACCATCGCGCTGCTGACCCTGGACCGCTACCTGGGCACCCATTTCTTCACAAATGACATGGGTGGCAACATGATGATGTACATCAACCTGATTTGGGCCTGGGGTCACCCGGAAGTGTACATTCTGGTTCTGCCTGTCTTCGGTGTGTTCTCCGAAATCGCAGCAACCTTCTCGCGTAAACGTCTGTTTGGTTACACCTCTCTGGTGTGGGCAACCGTCTGTATTACCGTTCTGTCGTTCATCGTTTGGCTGCACCACTTCTTTACTATGGGTGCGGGCGCGAACGTAAACGCCTTCTTCGGTATTACCACCATGATTATCGCCATCCCTACCGGGGTGAAGATCTTCAACTGGCTGTTCACCATGTACCAGGGCCGTATCGTGTTCCACTCAGCGATGCTGTGGACCATCGGCTTCATCGTCACCTTCTCCGTAGGTGGGATGACCGGCGTACTGCTGGCGGTACCGGGTGCTGACTTCGTTCTGCACAACAGTCTGTTCCTGATTGCGCACTTCCATAACGTTATCATCGGTGGCGTGGTCTTCGGCTGCTTCGCTGGCGTAACCTACTGGTGGCCAAAAGCGTTCGGCTTCACGCTGAACGAGAAATGGGGTAAACGCGCGTTCTGGTTCTGGATCATTGGCTTCTTCGTGGCATTTATGCCGCTGTACGTGCTGGGCTTCATGGGTATGACCCGTCGTCTGAGCCAGCAGATCGATCCGCAGTTCCACCCAATGCTGATGGTTGCAGCGGGCGGTGCCGCGCTGATTGCCTGCGGTATCCTGTGCCAGCTGATTCAGTACTACGTGTCCATCCGTGACCGTAACCTGAACCGCGACCTGACCGGTGACCCATGGGGTGGCCGTACGCTGGAGTGGGCGACCTCTTCTCCACCTCCGTTCTATAACTTTGCCGTAGTGCCGCACATTCACGAACGTGATGCATTCTGGGAAATGAAAGAAAAAGGTGAAGCGTACAAGCAACCTGACCATTACGAAGAGATCCATATGCCGAAAAACAGCGCAGCGGGCATCGTGATTGCCGCTTTCGCAACGGTATTTGGTTTCGCAATGATCTGGCACATCTGGTGGATGGCGATTGTTGGCTTCGCTGGCATCGTAATCAGCTGGATTGTGAAGAGCTTTGACGAGGACGTGGACTACTACGTACCAGTCCGTGAAGTTGAAAAGCTGGAAAATCAGCATTTCGACGAGATTTCTAAAGCGGGGCTGAAAAATGGCAACTGATACTCTGGCGCACTCGACTGCCCACGCGCATGAACATGCGCACCACGATACAGGACCGACGAAAGTCTTCGGGTTCTGGATCTACCTGATGAGCGACTGCATTCTGTTCTGCTGTCTGTTCGCAACCTATGCCGTTCTGGTGAACGGCACAGCGGGCGGCCCGACCGGCAAGGACATTTTTGAACTGCCGTTCGTTCTGGTTGAAACCGCACTGCTGTTATTCAGCTCCATCACCTACGGCATGGCGGCTATCGCCATGTACAAAAACAACAAGAGCCAGGTTGTCTCCTGGCTGGCGTTGACCTGGTTGTTTGGTGCTGGATTCATCGGGATGGAAATCTATGAATTCCATCACCTGATTATGGAAGGCTTCGGGCCGGATCGCAGTGGCTTCCTGTCTGCGTTCTTCGCACTGGTCGGTACCCACGGTCTGCACGTGACCTCCGGTCTGATCTGGATGGCGGTTCTGATGTTCCAGATCTCCCGTCGCGGCCTGACCAGCACTAACCGTACCCGTATCATGTGCCTGAGCCTGTTCTGGCACTTCCTGGACGTGGTGTGGATCTGTGTGTTCTCTGTTGTCTATCTGATGGGGGCGATGTAATGAGTCATTCAAACGATCATGGCGCTTCCCACGGTAGCGTAAAAACCTACATGACAGGTTTTATCCTGTCGATCATCCTGACGGTGATCCCGTTCTGGATGGTGATGAGCGGTTCTGCGTCTAAGCCGGTTATACTGGGTGCAATCCTGGTGACCGCGGTGATTCAGATTCTGGTGCATCTGGTTTGCTTCCTGCACATGAACACCAAGTCCGATGAAGGCTGGAACATGACGGCTTTCATCTTTACCGTGATTATCATCGCTATCCTGGTAGTCGGTTCCATCTGGATTATGTGGAACCTTAACTACAACATGATGGTTCACTAAGAGCGGCGAGTATGTTTAAGCAATACCTGCAAGTAACGAAACCAGGCATCATCTTTGGCAACCTGATCTCCGTGATCGGAGGGTTCCTGCTGGCCTCCAAAGGCAGCATTGATTACACCCTCTTTATCTACACGCTGGTCGGTGTGTCACTGGTTGTTGCGTCCGGTTGTGTATTTAACAACTACATCGACATGGATATCGACAAGAAGATGGAAAGGACCAAAAATCGGGTGCTGGTGAAAGGCCTGATCGCCCCTTCCGTCTCGCTGGTGTACGCCACCTTGCTGGGTATTGCTGGCTTTATGCTGCTGTGGTTTGGTGCTAACCCGCTGGCCTGCTGGCTGGGGGTGATGGGGTTCGTGGTGTATGTGGGCATCTACAGCCTGTATATGAAGCGTCACTCCGTCTACGGCACGCTGATTGGTTCTCTCTCCGGCGCTGCGCCGCCGGTGATTGGCTACTGCGCCGTCACGAACGAGTTCGACAGCGGTGCGCTGATCCTGCTGGCTATCTTTAGCCTGTGGCAGATGCCGCACTCCTATGCCATCGCGATTTTCCGCTTTAAGGATTATCAGGCAGCGAACATTCCGGTTCTGCCGGTCGTGAAAGGTATTTCCGTTGCCAAGAACCACATCACGCTGTACATCATCGCCTTTGCCGTGGCAACGCTGATGCTCTCGCTGGGAGGTTACGCCGGGTATAAATATCTGGCGGTGGCCGCAGCCGTAAGCGTCTGGTGGCTCGGTATGGCCCTGCGCGGTTACAAAGTGGAAGATGACAAAGTCTGGGCTCGCAAACTGTTTGTGTTCTCGATTGTTGCCATCACCTCGCTGTCCGTGATGATGTCCGTGGACTTTATGGTGCCGGATTCGCATAACCTGCTGACTTACGTCTGGTAAGCCACAACAGGTGAATAAAGGGGTGCTTCGGCACCCTTTTTTATTCACTGAATCTATCAATAACGCATGTAATATTTGTTAAATAACCCTTTATTTACCCCGCCCCTTCCCCGCACTACACTATGGCCTGCTTTTGAATTGAGGTGGCAATGAACGATTATAAAATGACACCGGGCGAGCTGCGTGCGACCTGGGGTTTAGGGACTGTTTTCTCGCTACGGATGCTTGGCATGTTTATGGTCCTGCCTGTTCTGACCACATACGGCATGGCATTGCAGGGCGCCAGCGAAGCGCTGATTGGCCTGGCGATTGGTATTTATGGTCTGGCTCAGGCGGTATTCCAGATCCCGTTTGGTCTGCTCTCTGACCGCGTCGGCCGCAAGCCGCTCATTGTCGGTGGTTTGCTGGTTTTTGTGCTCGGTAGCATCATCGCCGCCCTCTCCCACTCCATCTGGGGAATTATTCTTGGCCGCGCCCTGCAGGGCTCCGGCGCGATTGCCGCCGCCGTGATGGCGCTGCTGTCGGATTTAACCCGTGAACAGAACCGTACCAAAGCGATGGCATTTATTGGCGTGAGCTTTGGCGTCACGTTTGCGATTGCGATGGTGCTCGGCCCCATTATTACCCACACGCTTGGCCTGCACGCCCTGTTCTGGATGATTGCCGTGCTGGCGACCATCGGTATTGCCTTAACGCTGTGGGTGGTACCGGACAGCAAAAACCACGTCCTCAACCGTGAATCCGGGATGGTCAAAGGCTGCTTTAGCAAGGTACTGGTTGAGCCGCGCCTGTTGAAGCTTAACTTCGGCATTATGTGTCTGCACATTCTGCTGATGTCGACCTTTGTCGCCCTGCCCGGTCAACTGGCTGCCGCAGGTTTCCCGGCGGCAGAACACTGGAAAATCTATCTGGTGACGATGGTGATTTCGTTCGTCTCGGTGGTACCGTTTATTATCTATGCCGAAGTGAAGCGCAAAATGAAGCGCGTTTTCATCGGCTGTGTGGCGGTATTGCTGATTGCCGAGATCGTGCTCTGGGGCGCTGGCCCCCACTTCTGGGAACTGGTTGCCGGTGTGCAGCTCTTCTTCCTGGCGTTTAACCTGATGGAAGCCCTGCTGCCGTCACTAATCAGCAAAGAATCCCCTGCCGGTTATAAAGGCACGGCGATGGGGATTTACTCCACCAGCCAGTTCATCGGCGTGGCCATTGGCGGCGCACTCGGCGGCTGGGTCGACGGCCTGTTTGATTCCCAAACCGTCTTCCTCGCAGGCGCACTGCTGGCGACGGTCTGGCTGCTGGTTGCCGGTACCATGAAAGAGCCGCGCTACGTCAGTAGCCTGCGGGTAGAAATTCCTGACGACGTTGAGATCAACGATGCGCTGAAACAGCGTCTTGCATCGACAGAGGGCGTGAGTGAAGTGCTTCTCGCGGCAGAAGAGCGCAGCGCGTATGTCAAAATAGACAGTAAGGTGACAAACCGCTTTGAAGTTGAACAGGCGCTGAAAGCCTGAAAAAAAGCCCGGTTAAACCGGGCTTTTTCGTTTTAATCGCGGAAGTTTTTAAACTGGAACGGTTGTCCCAGATCGCCGCCGCGCACCAGCGCCATGACGGACTGCAGATCATCACGGGATTTTCCGGTAACACGAATTTCTTCGCCCTGGATCTGCGCCTGAACCTTCAGCTTGCTGTCTTTGATGAGCTTAACGATTTTCTTCTGAACCGCGCTCTCAATGCCCTGCTTCAGTTTGGCTTCAACAAACCAGGTTTTACCGCTGTGCACGAACTCTTCCGGTACATCCAGCGAGGTCCCTTCAATGCCGCGTTTTAACAGCTTGGCACGCAGAATATCGAGCAGCTGGTTGACCTGGAAATCAGATTCGCTCAGCACCTTAATGGTCTTATTGGCATCGTTCAGCTCAAACGAGGCTTCAACGCCACGAAAATCGAAACGTGACTCAACTTCGCGGGTTGCGTTTTCTACGCCGTTGCGAACTTCCTGGATATCAACTTCGGAAACAATATCGAAAGATGGCATCTTTTCTTCTCCCTTCATTTTTGTTGCGTTGCATAATACCCGCTACGAGGCATAACTCAACAGAAGCTTAGCTGACGGCGCTATACTTAGGCCGTAACACCTGGCGCAGTTGCAGGTGAGGAGGAACAATGAAAATTACAGTGCTCGGATGCGGAGCCCTTGGTCAGCTCTGGCTGACCGCACTATGCAAGCACGGACACGAAGTTCAGGGCTGGCTGCGCGTACCTCAGCCCTATTGCAGTGTAAACCTGATTGGTGAAGACGGAAGTATCTTTAACGAATCCCTCATCGCGAACGATCCTGATTTCCTGGCGCATAGCGACCTGCTGCTGGTGACGCTCAAAGCGTGGCAAGTTTCAGATGCAGTAAAAGCGCTGGCCGCCCAGCTTCCCTCCACGTCGCCCGTTTTATTGCTGCATAACGGCATGGGGACGATTGATGAACTGAAAAGCATTGTGCAGCCGCTGCTGATGGCCACCACCACGCATGCCGCGCGCCGTGACGGCAATATCATTGTGCACGTGGCCAGCGGCGTCACGCATATTGGACCTGCCCGGGACCAGGATGGCGACTACAGTTATCTGGCAGACACCCTGCAAACGGTGCTTCCGGACGTGGCCTGGCACAACAACATTCGCCCTCAGCTGTGGCGTAAGCTGGCCGTTAACTGTGTGATCAATCCGCTGACGGCGCTGTGGGACTGCCCGAACGGGGAACTGAAGCACCATCCGCAGGAGGTTGCCACCCTCTGTGCCGAGGTCGCCTCGGTGATCGAGCGTGAAGGCTTACACACATCGGCGGATGATTTACGCTATTATGTCGAGCAGGTTATTGATAGTACGGCAGAAAATATCTCATCCATGTTGCAGGATGTTCGGGCGCTACGCCACACGGAAATCGACTACATCACCGGCTATCTGCTAAAACGCGCCCGCGCACACGGTATCACTGTGCCGGAAAACGCCCGCCTGTATGACCTGGTAAAACGTAAGGAGAGTGAATATGAGCGCGTCGGCACTGGTTTGCCTCGCCCCTGGTAGCGAAGAGACAGAAGCGGTCACCACCATCGATATCATGGTGCGTGGCGGCATTCAGGTCACCACCGCCAGCGTCGCCAGCGATGGCAACCTGGCTATTACCTGCTCCCGAGGAGTGAAACTCCTCGCGGATGCGCCACTGGTACAGGTGGCCGACGGGGACTATGACATCATCGTGCTGCCCGGCGGCCTGAAAGGGGCGGAGTATTTTCGCGACAGCACTCTGTTAGTCGAAACCGTCAGACAGTTTCATCTGTCGGGACGTATCGTTGCTGCCATTTGTGCCGCCGCCGGTACCGTGCTGGTTCCGCATAATATCTTTCCCATCGGTAACATGACCGGTTTCCCGGGGCTGAAAGAGACCATCCCGGAAGAGCAGTGGGTGGATAAACGCGTCGTATGGGATCCGCGCGTCAACCTGCTCACCAGCCAGGGGCCAGGTACCGCGATAGACTTTGGCTTAAAGATTATTGACCTGCTGGTCGGGCGTGAGAAAGCCTACGAAGTCGCCTCAACGCTGGTGATGGCGGCGGGGATTTATAACTACTATGAAGAGTAGTGCAAAGAAAAGCCGGGTGGCGGTAGGTAAAAGCAAAACGGCAACCTCAGGTTGCCGTTTTTAATGTTTGCGCCCTCTCCCCGTGGGTTGAGGGATCCCCAGTAATTTTTTACCGAAAGCGACGAAAGTTGTTTCAGAAAAATTAATGACTTACAGCGACGCCCTGGTCCGGCTGTAAATCGCTGAGGCGTTTCCTGCAGGCCGGGGCGAGGCGCATGGATGCGCCGAGAGGGCGGATTTACAGGGATGTTACCTCCGCCCGTCCCCGATAAGCCGGAAGGAATAAGCCGAGGGCACCGCGAAGCGGCGATTTACCGCCGGGAGCCCGGGTCGCCAGGGGGGTGGCGACTGAGCCACCCTGGCACGTTCACGGGCTATGTCGTTACAGAGTAGCAAGGAACATAAAGTGAACGGAATGACCTCTACAGCCATATGTTCCCCCTCACCCCAACCCTCTCCCTC